>NZ_JBKVCZ010000002.1:0-128971 GCF_046966825.1 Hungatella sp.
GAAAAATTCTGCACGTTTAGAAGTGCTTATCCCCGAAACCGGAACTGGAAACCACCCATAAGCCAGCCGGGGCAGACCGGGAAGCAGAGATCGGCAGGGCTGTAAACTGTAACCTTTTTCACGCACCAGAGGCGCAGGACCATACGATCCTGCGCCCCCGGCACACATTGCATTGATAAATAAAGGTTAAAAATCAACTTCTTTATCATAGTAACAACAGGTTAACAGCTTCTCCATTTCGGCCGGTGTAATCGGTCTCGGATTGGACCCGGTGCATGCATCACCGACTGCCAGCTCTGCTACTGACGGTAATTTTTCATTGAATTCTGTCTCGTCTATGATTCCGCCTTCGTACTCTTTGATGCAGGTTGGAATATTCAGCTTCTCATTCATCCCGCGCAGTTCTGCGATCAGCGCATCTACAAGCTCCTCATCGGTGGAACCTTTGAGGTCAATGAAACGTGCAATCTCAGCGTAACGCTTTGCCGCTTCCGGTTCTTTCGCGTTAAACTTGATTACTTTAGGAAGATACATGGCATTGGCACATCCATGTACGATGTGGCCGCCGGAATATGCGGCGCCCGTCTTATGGGCCATGGAATGAACAATGCCCAGAAGCGCGTTGGAGAATGCCATTCCTGCCAGACACTGTGCATTATGCATGCGGTCACGGGCAGCCATGTCTCCATTATAGGAATCGATTAAGTCGTTATGTATCATCTTGATGGCATGAAGCGCCAGCGGATCGGTATAATCACAGTGGAGCGTGGACACATACGCTTCGATAGCGTGTGTCATGGCATCCATACCGGTAAACGCGGTCAGCTTGGCCGGCATCGTCTCAGCCAGATCCGGATCAACAATCGCTACGTCCGGAGTGATGTTGAAATCAGCCAGCGGATATTTGATACCCTTGTTGTAATCCGTAATTACGCTGAATGCCGTTACCTCGGTAGCAGTACCAGAGGTTGACGGAATCGCACAGAATCTTGCCTTTGTACGGAGTGTCGGGAAGTTAAACGGAATGCACAGATCTTCGAATGTGGTATCCGGATATTCATAGAATGCCCACATCGCCTTGGCCGCATCAATCGGAGAACCTCCGCCGATCGCCACGATCCAGTCCGGACCGAACTCGCGCATCATCTCAGCGCCCTTCATAACGGTATCCACGCTGGGATCCGGTTCCACACCTTCAAATAATTTCACTTCCAGGCCGGCTTCTTTTAAATAGTCGATTACTCTATCGAGAAAGCCAAAACGCTTCATAGAGCCGCCGCCTACTACCACGATTGCCTTATTTCCCTTTAAATTCTTAAGCTCTTCAAGGGCTCCTTTTCCATGATACAGATCTCTAGGTAATGTGAATCTTGCCATAGTAAAATCCTCCTCGCCATATTTTTATGCTGATCTTATTGTAGACTCAGGGAGGAAAAAATACAAATGTAAATTCCCATATATCAGTATATAAATATCGATATATAGATACTGATTAAATTTTACCCATCAGGCCTGCCTTTACCTGCTCCAGCTCTTCCAGAAACAGCCGTTCCCATTTCCCCATCTTATAACCATTTCTGTAGACGAGGACATCGCGGTACCGGTGATTTCCGTCTGCACACGGCCTCTCGGTCAGTCCGTGCTGCCTTAAGACAGGCGGCGGCATGGGGGATACCCACATATAGGTATCGCTGTTCTCATGGAGAAGCCCCATCTGGGTCCCTCTCTCGAAGATATAGATCCTGTTGGCCGGCGGGCTGTCCGCCGCCTTAAATTCCCGATGGCCGGAAGTACTGCCGTCTCCGTGTGTGATCTCGATATAGGGCAGCAGATCGCCTGGCTCTATGTGGCCGGCTAAGGCCAGGGGATGGGCCTGCGACATCAGGAGGCGTTCATCGTATTCCAGCAAAAGCTCCGTCTTCAGCCCGCATTCCGCAGCCTGCTTGGCGTAATATGCCTCTGCGGACGGCTTGTAGCGGATGATCCCCAGTTTATACTCCCCACGGTCCACATCACGCAGAGTATCGGCGGAATTCGTCTCCCGAAGCCACAGATTCATGCCTTCCTTCCGGTCAATCCGCTTCACAAACAGGGAAAATGCATAGCTGATATAGCTGGCCCGGGGCATGGACAGGGCGAACTCCACACCGCCTGCCTTCGCAGGCTTATAAAGCGCCTCCATCTCCTCTAACTGAGCCAGCACATTTCTCGCATATTCCAGAAAGATCCTGCCTCTGGCCGTAGGGACGACCCCCTTGAGCGTCCGCTTGAAAATGGGCGCTCCCAGGCTTTCCTCCAGCGTCTTTATGGCCTTGCTCAAATTCGGCTGGTCCATGTAGAGATTTCCGGCCGCCTGAGTGATGGATCCGGTCTTTTCAACCTCCACGGCATATTGCAGCAATACAGTATTCAAACACCATTCCCCCTCACTGCATCCTTATCCGTTTCGTAGAGATATTTTGACAGTGCCGCCAGAGACACGGCCATATTCTCATTCTGAACCAGTACATGATCCGGTACATTCAGATGAATCGGCGCGAAATTCCAGATGGCTCTCACACCTCCGTCCACCAGCCTGTCACACACCTCCTGCGCAGAATCCGCCGGAACTGTGATAATGCCGATATGGATATTCATTCTCCGGCAGAGATTTTCCAGTTTCTCCATGGGAAGAATCATCTTTTCCCCGACCTTCTGCTCTGCCTTTTTGGCGTCTCCGTCAAAAGCCATGACGATCTCCACGCCGTACTGCTCAAACCCGCGGTACGATAAAAGCGCCTTTCCAAGGGAACCTGCGCCCACCAGGACGGCCTGATTCGTATTATGGTACCCCAGAAATTCCTCAATGTCATCGATCAAATCCTTAACTACGTAACCCGTCTTCGGCTTCCCCGCCGAACGCGCCACCATAGCGATATCCTTTCGGACCTGAACCTCATTCAGCTGCAGATCCAGCGCAATCACCGGTGCGGAAATATTGACAAGTCCCTCGGAATCTCTGCGCTCCAGGTAATGATGATACGCAGGAAGGCGTTCCAGCGTCTTTCTGGAAATCCCCCCAACCAGATGTTTTTTTTCTTCCATGACTGACCCCTTTGCTAATCCAGCTAACCGCCTGTTCCCTAAAACATCAGACTGCGGCAGCGATTGATGCAGGCAAATATCTCCTGACGCCTCGGCATACATAAATTAACCGGCAGATATCCGTCTTCCGCCAGTGCCGCAAGGCCCTCCGCCGCAACCTTCTTTTCCAGCAGGTCCACGATCTGAATCAGATTCCGCCTGCCATCTATGAAATGCGTTCCCGCATATTTTAACAGATATCCCAGAGCCGCGATCTGCTCCGTATCCGCAATCTGTTCCACAAAACGAAGTTCCACCACATCCCGGTCAAACTGCAAGCTGTCACGGCCCAGAACCTTCATTTTAAACCGTTCGTCCCTGCCTCCGGTCTTAAACTTCTTCGGTACCCGTTCAAAGGAAACCGGAGTTAATTTAAGCGACTGGACGCCTTCTCCGAACCCGGCAGCGGCCTCCTTCGCCTCTTTGGTCACTTCCTTCGGCACATAGCAGTCCATCTGTATGACACGGTCCGCCACATGGAAATAGGCGCCCGAGCTTCCGGCTACCAGAATCGTGGAGATTCCCTGCTCGTCATAAAGCGCCCGGACCCGCTCTACAAATGGAGTGATCGGTTCCTGCTCCCGGTGCACCACCATCTGCATCAGCTCGTCACGTATCATGAAATTGGTCGCACTGGTATCCTCGTCCACCAGAAATGTCTTTGCTCCGCTCTCCATCGCTTCCACCACACCGGCCGCCTGCGACGTACTTCCGCTGGCGTCCTCGGTGCAGAACCTTTTCGTATCCCTCCGATCCGGAAGATTCTTTATGAACAGGGAGATATCCACGTTCTTGACGCTCCGTCCATCCTCTGCGCGCAGTTTCACCGCCGACGCTTCCGTGACGACATACTCCCTGCCATCTCCGGCGATATGATTGTACACGCCCGACTCGAGGGCTGAGAGAAGCGTGGATTTGCCGTGGTAGCCTCCGCCCACGATCAGAGTTACACCCCTGGGGATGCCCATCCCCTTAATCGCCCCTGCATGAGGAAGCTTCATCACTACTTCCATCGAAGATGGGGACGTAAATGGAACCGCCTTCGCCATCGGCCGGTCCGATACCCCGGATTCCCTAGGCAAAATAGATCCGTTCGCCACAAACGCGGTGAGTCCCATGGCAGAAAGCAGCCGTCTCGCTTCCTCCTGGTCCTCCGCCAGTTCAGAGACTTTTTTCACCTTCTCCTTCTCTGCAGCCGGATAGGTTTTATAAAAACACGTGCCCGCCACGCACTCCGGCAGAAATTCAAACAGAATCTTAATCAGTTCCCCGGAATTGATCGTCCTTCCGTTTGCCGGAAATCCGACTTCCATTCGGATCAAAATGCCTCCATCCTCCGGTTCTGCCACACACGCGGTTCTCTCCAGAATCTCCTGGCCGCACCGGCTGACTGCGATCAGCCCGCTCTTTCCCGAACCTCTCGCCTTAAAATTGTACCGTTCCACCTTGGCGGCGAATTTACGAAGCAGCAGGTCCTGCAGCGCCACCCTTTTATGACTCAGGTGATAGGACTCTGCCGGAAAACAGGCTTTCTTTCCCTCCACCCGGATGCTGACCCTGGACGGCGACGCAAACGGGTCGCCCTGCACATGGTCGATGCTTAAGGTAAAGTCCGGAAACTGGTAAACACCCTTTGCTCCCTTGTAGGCGGGATATCCCTTCCGGTCAACGGAGCGGAGAAATTGTCTCAAATCTTCTGCTGATTTCATTTTTCCGTCCTTTCCCCAGTCTCGTTACCGACCTGATCTCCATCACCGGCCTGATCTCCATCACCGTTCTGCTCTCCAACATCGGGAACCGCTCCCTCGTGAAGATCGGTGATAAACATGGCATCTCCAAAACTAAAGAAACGATAGCGCTCTCTGATGGCTTCCTCATATGCGTTCAACACGTGCTCTCTGCCTGCCAGAGCCGAAACCAGCATGACGAGTGTGGATTCCGGAAGATGGAAATTGGTTATCAGGCAGTCCAGCGTCTTAAAGCGGTATCCCGGATAGATAAAGATCTCCGTCCATCCGCTCCCCGCCTTCAGCACGCCGTCGTCCGTGGAAGCAGACTCGACAGTACGGCAGCTGGTGGTTCCTACGCAGACAATCCGCCCTCCGTTCTTCTTCGTATCGTTTACCTTCTTCGCTTCCGCCTCGTCCACAATATAGAATTCGGAATGCATGTGGTGCTCCTCGATCTCATCCACTTTGACCGGCCGGAATGTGCCGAGCCCTACATGAAGCGTTACATGGGCGATCGCGACTCCCATAGCCTCGATCTCCGCCAGCAGGTCCTTTGTGAAGTGGAGTCCCGCCGTAGGGGCTGCTGCCGATCCTTCATGCTTTGCGTAAACGGTCTGATAGCGGGTCTGGTCCTTAAGCTGGTGAGTGATATACGGCGGAAGCGGCATCTGGCCCAGCCTGTCGAGAATCTCCTCGAAAATCCCCTCGTAGGAAAACTGTATCAGCCGGTTTCCTTCCTCTACAATATCCACCACCGTGCCCGTCAGCAGCCCGTCGCCAAAGGTAATCACCGTGCCGATCTTCGCCTTTTTTCCAGGCTTCACCAGCGTCTCCCAGATGTCATTCTCCCGTCTTTTTAAGAGCAGGATCTCGATCTTCGCCTCGGTTCCTTCCTTCACGCCGAACAGTCTGGCCGGGATGACTTTCGTGTCGTTGATGACAAGGCAGTCTCCCTTCCTCAAATAAGAGAGGATATCGCGGAACGTCCGGTGTTCGATTTCTCCCGTCTTTTTATCGAGAACCAGAAGCCGGGAAGACGAACGGTCCTCCAGCGGGTCCTGCGCAATCAGCTCCTGCGGCAGTTCAAAATCAAAATCTTTTACATTCATGTCTCTTCTCCTTAATCTCAAAATGCTTCCCTGCACGGTGCCACGCAGAGAAGCATCTGTTGTTATGTATGTTTTGTCATTCGTTTCCGGACGTTTAGTCTCCGTTTACCGTCACTTCATTTCCGGAAGCTTCTACTTCGTCTCCGCTCATCAGTGCCTGATAGACAGCCAGAAGGTTGGAATCCGTTTCCAGTGCGGTGCGCAGGCCGACATTGACTTCTTCCGCCATACTCTGCACGGCCTCCGACTCGTTTACTTTGGCCATGTACGCCCCTTCCTCCGGAGTGACTTCCGCCATCATATGCCAGCTTCCGTCCGCTCCCCGCTTCACAAAGCAGGAAAACAGGCTCGGTGCCATGGTATCAGACTGACGGAACTTGATCTGAAACCTGGTATAGACCACCAGGGTATTTTCCTCAGGGCCGTTCACGCTGTAGCAGGCAATATCGTTATAACTCTGATAGTATTTTACTTCTTCCTCCATACGAAGGCCTTCTTCTCTCAGTTCCTCCGGTGAAGCGCTGTCTCCGTATACCTCTGCAAGACCATTGATATCGCAGGTCCTTCTCGCCTTAAAATAAGCCTCCATCAGGCTGCGGATCTCTTCCCCTGCCTCTTCCAGATGATATGCGGTGTCCTCTGTGTCCCCTGTCTTCTCTTCTTCTGTCGCTTCCGCCGTTCCGATTTCGATCTGTGAAACAGCTTCCGTCGATTCTCCCTCTTCCCCCTGCGGCCTGTCCGCCACAACGATCACAATAATCAGGATAATCACAACAAGCGGAATCACCATAAACTTTAAATATCGGATGGTTTCTTCATCTGCAAGACGTTTTTTTAAGTTTTCTAACAAGTCCTTCATACGGGCCTTAACCTCCTGGAGATTCAATCTCCGTTTTATTCTAACAAACTATGATATAAAAATCAATAAAAATAGTCTTGCAATTCATAAGAAAATATAGTAGAATATGAAAGATGCATCTGTAGCTCAGTGGATAGAGCAGTGGCCTCCGGAGCTGCGTGCGTAGGTTCGATTCCTATCAGGTGCACTAAATTATTATTTTTCGAAAAATGTCTGAAACCCCTGTAAATGCAGTGGTTTTCGGACATTTTTTTTTTGGGGGGGCGGTATTTCCCAGAATCTACTGTTTTTACTGGTACATTCTAGTCTATTCTGTTTTTCTGATTGTTTGAGTGTCAATGTTTGTCAAACTCTCGGCATCAAATCTATTGCTTCATTCATCTGTCCATCGACCACATGTATATACATTTTATATGTTGTATTAATATCTGTGTAGCCTAATAATTTACTAACAACACTTCCATAAAATAAATTTTAAAGTAGTAGATAAGGCTGTCGCATTGATAACAATTAAACAGAATAATGCGAAAAGCTTTGGACTATGATAGATTTGGATACATATAAATATGTTACCTTTATTTATAAACGCTGTAGGGTAAATTGCAGTTTTTAGGACTAGAAAACTGAAATTGTAAATGATCTTTGTTTTCATTGAGGAGATAGGCGCCACATGGAATATAGGGTATATAAATTTTGTAAAAAGGATAAGAATACTAGAAGAAAACATTTTAAGACTTTTTTAGGACTCAAGGTGTAGATTTTCTAATATCATATATTTTTATCATCTAGCAAACAGATTTTTTCACTGACGAATGGGGCTGTATTGTTTTTTTATGGTACACATTTTCTATACTGATATCATGGTGTATGCATATAAATCAATTTGAATACAATAAGGGAATCAAAAGAGCGAAACACTTTTCCAAAAATCAGCCAAATATACCTGTAGAAAAAGGCAACATATTTAGTTCAGAAATAGGCGGCTGGAATTTCATGACCGCTCAATTTTTATGTGCCTGGTTGTTGAGACTGCCGCTCGCTATTTTTGCAATTACAAGTCAGTACGATTCCTTTACAAATTATATAGTTAAATATAAATACTTTTGTGTGGGAATTTTTGCAGATACTTATGTTCTTGTCTTTTTACCATTTACTATAAGGGATTTATGTATGACTTAAAATTGATTTCTGGTTGGAAGGATAAAGTTAATCTTTTTTACATACTTCTGACGGAACAAAAGGAAGAAATCTTGTAATTCATGTACTTTCGTTAATTATAATAATATGTGCATTATTATACTACTTCTTTAATGAATTTTCTGGCCTATTTGATATAAAGGCCAGAAGAATAATTGGTTTTATTTATATACCATATATGATAGATGCATTGAATATATTTAAAGAATTAAAAGGCAAGATGAAAAAACAAGTATGATCTTTTTTACAATTTCAGATTACGGGGTTGATCAATTTCAGTTAGTTCGGCTGATTAAACACACCTTGTTGACAAAATGCAAACATAGATCTGGGAATTTATCCTGGTTCTGTGTCTATGATAAAGCGTTACAATCTCTTTTCTTTCCTTTGAATTTTCTATTGCGATTTCTGATTGTAACACCATTATAGGAACTTGCTTCATATGCACCTGATTGATAGAGGTGTAGGTTCCTAAATGGAACAACAGCCAACGACTATTGATTTTAGTCATCAGCTGTTGTTCTTCGTATTCCCTTTTGGTATACTTAATACATATTTTGATTAATTAGAACTTGCAATCTTCGCTAAATAATCATCAATATACAACCTTATACTTATTGGTTTATCATCAGCATTTGATTCTCCTTGAATCTGATTGATAACAAAACCTAATTTGCCTGAATAAAAATCCAATCGGTGCTTGTAGCAGTCGGCTGTAATAAAAGCCAATCCACTTGACTCACGTATTTTCATCGCATTATAAATTGCATATTGTATTAAAAGTGAAGCGTATCCTTGATGTTGATATTCGGAAGATATTGCTAATCTGGCAATTTTCAAAGCCGGTATCGTGGTATAAGTAAAACCATAGCTTTCTTTTTCATCAAGTTCTAAAGGGATACAATCGTTACATAAAGAAATAAAACCTATAAGAATATCTTTAGTTTCAGATAATAGCAAATGGGTCGTATTTAAATTTTTTGATTGTTCAATTAATGCTTCATTTTTCAAAAAAGCTTCTATATCTTTATTATGTGATTTAATTCGTTTTCGGTCTTTTTTATTAAAACCTAAACTCGATAAAAAGTCATTACTTTCTTGACATGTAAAAGAATCGAGAAGTGTAGAATAGTCCTCATTTAACTTATCGAAACAAGTTTTAATCATAATTACTTCTTCTCAAAAAGTTCCAAAATTTTCTTCGCACCTAATTTAGCCGCTTCATTAGGCTTTTGTTCCATTTGTTTTAAAATGGATTTTGCTTGTTCCCCTCTAATAATAGGAGTAGCTGCAATTTGTGTTGCCATATGTATTCTCCTTTGTACGTCTTTCTCGTTTGTTGTTTTAATTTCTACACTTCTCTTTTTCATTATAGCATCTCCATTTTTTGTTTGCAACATTATACAACAATGAACTTGCAAAATATGTAGAAACATAATCTTTAATAGAATAAATATATCGGGAAAAAATATGTATAAAAACTAAAAAACGACTTAATTTAGTTATTAAAGCATTATTATCAACAAATAATTATAATACAAATGTAAACACCTTAGCACCTCACCGCCTAATATAGTATACCTTAACAAAATGCTAAACCCATTAGCTTAAAGAAAAAATCCCGTTACCGTATCCCATATTTTTACAAACACATTTACAATTCTCTGCCACAGCCCGACATTCTGCGGAACCGGTTCGATATCAACCGCGTTTGTATTCACATCTTCTTCGCTGATCTCCTCTGTGCGCAGAATAATCTGAATGCTGGCCGGAGACGGATTCTTATCCGAGGTAAAGGAAATCATCGATTGAGACGGGTCAATTTCCAGCAGATTCGTGTCATCCTCGATCTTATCCAGTTCATCCTTTACACTGGCTCTCAAGTCCTCGTTGGCATCCTTTAATTTGTCGCTGGTACCCTTGGTATCCGCAGCCTTTTCCAGAATATCAATCAGGCCGTCAAGTGTCTGCTTTGTACCGTTTTCCACCGCGCTCCGGTTGACTTTTGCTGTATTCTGCACACTTCTTAAAAGCGCGATCACCTGGCTCGTGCCGGAACTCATCTGATCGAGGGAGGCGGCCATGTCATCAAGCATCAGGTCAAAACCGGCTTTATCTTCATTGACGGTCCTGTTTAAATCATTGACATCGCCGATCAAGGTCTCGATCCGGCCCATGATGGAGCTGATCTCCCCGGCCGCGTCCTGGCTGCTCTCAAGGCCGTCATCCAGGCGGATTCCAGACAGTGTGCGCTCCAGATCGCTCACCATGCCCTGAAGACCGTTAACCACAGGGAGAAGCGCCTTGGCCGCTGCCGCCAGCTTCGAAAGGCTGGCCGCGTCTCCCAGGCCGTTTCCGTTAATCGCATCCAGCTGGCTGCGCAGGCGGTCCACGGCATCGGAGCCGACAACGGACTCCATGTCATCCAGAATTCCGTACGTCTCCTCCAGCAAATCGCTCAGCGTCTCCTGCTGCTCCGCCAGATCTTCCTCATCCAGTTCTGCAGGGATGCCTCCGGCTGTCTGTATGATATTCTGAAGCACTTCATTGATTTGTTCCAGCTGATCGTCTACAATCTGCAGATGATCCAGAATCTCGTCCCTGTTGGAATTATTCAAATCATCCCGCAAATCCCCCAGAGAGTCCTCCAGATCACTGAGCTTTCCTGCCAGATCAAAGAAGTCATTGCCGGAGCTTCTCAGAGTTTTCACGATGGCGTTGATTCTCGTGTTGATTTCATCCAGGGACTGCTTATTCGTATTGATATCCGGAGCCAGCTGGCTGATTTTTTCATTGACAGCTTCCAGACTGTCCAGGCTGTTATCCGCGTTGGCTATGATTTCGTCCTTCGACGCGTCCAGCCCCGCTCTCGCCTTCTGCAAATCCTCCAGCCCCGCCTGTGCCACATTCATGCCGCCGCTGATCCGGTCCAGGGTATCCAGAATTTCATTCATACCATCCAGCAGCTTATCCGTGGAATCCCCTACCGTGTCCTTTACCTCTTTGATATCGGTAATCTCGCTCATCTGGTCCAGCGTTCCGGGAATCATCATCATGATCAGGCCCATGGACTCGAAATTCGTCGTGCTGATCCCGATGTGAAAGGTCTTCTCTTCCCCTGGGACAGCGGCAAAAATCACAACCTTATACGTACCTAATGCCTGTGTCTGAGAGCCTGGCGCCTCCACAGCGTTTACATCTTCCATATTAACCATGGTCGCCACCTGAAGAAGCATGTTGTTGCGGTAGTACTCCTTTGCATTCTCATTGGGAATGCAGTGTACATCCATTTCCACCAGTCCATTGGCATGGACCAGGTCCTTTGCTTCCTTTGGAATACCATTTAGTTTATAGGACACGTCAAAATTCCATGGGAGAATCACCTCGTCGTTGTTCAGCTGGCACTCGTAGTAAAACCGTTCCTTTGAGTCCTCCGGCAGCTGCCAGGTGACTCCGTCCCCGCTGATCACCGGTTCCGCGTAATTGGACATATTCGTTACATCTGTATAATTTCCATAATCCGTAAATGTTCGAAGGCCGTTTAAGGAAACTCCCTTCACTACGCTGCTGTCCACCTGATTTCCGTAATAATCCAGGTTCACATACAGCGCCTCATCCGTGGCAACCGCGGGCGGTCCCGCAAGAGCGCTGCCCGCCATGGACATACCGAGCATCGAGCTGATCAATGCGGCGGCGGTAATTTTATATCTGATTTTTCTTCTATTTCTCATTTTCCTTCACCTCATCCTCAATATTCTTTGACGGCTGCTCCGTTTCCATTTTCTTATCCTGCTTCACCGGTCCCATCTGCTCCGCTTCCATTTTTTTCTCTGGCTGCCCCTGCATCATCTGCACCGTTTTTTGCTTCATCTGTTCCTTTAATTCCCGTTTCTTCTGCTTCATCGCCTGGCGAGTTTCCTCTATCTTAATTTTCTTAGCTTCTTCCTTCATCAGCAGCGGATCCGCTAAGGTAAGGAGCACGGGCAGCAGAAACAGTACCATTAGGACGCTGATCAATGCCCCGCGTCCGATCAGATGACCCAGACCGCCAATAGCAGCCACCGAGGAGACGAAATACAGGCCGTACCCCGCAATCGTCAGAATCGTCCCCGATGTCAGTATGGAAAGGGCACTTCGCGATACTGTATGCTTGATCGCCCGCGCCTTTTCGGGATACGTTCTTCTCGCATCCATATAATTATTCGTCATCAGAATCGAGTAATCCACCGTAGCCCCCAGCTGCAGACAGCTGACGATAATATATCCCATATACAACATACTTTCTCCTGTAAAATACGGAACCGCCATGTTGAAGAAGACTGCCACCTCGATAGGAATCAGGACGACAATCGGGATTATCAGCGATTTAAATGATATCAGAACCACCAGCCCCACGCCGAGGATTGACAACAGGTTGACGAAATTGTAGTCCGCCGTAATAATTGATTTGATATCCTGCGTGGAAGGGATCACTCCCGTTATATAGGAGTCCTCCGGATAATAGCTCCGTACAATGGACGTGATCTCATTGGCACACTGGAAAGCAAAATCGCTCTCATCCGAGGTCTTTACATAGATCATAATTCGGCTGTAGTTATCTGTGTGCAGCAGGCTCGTTGCGCTCTTTGGAATAATTTTTTCCGGTATTCCCTCCGGAATGGTGCCCGCCAGGGAAGTCACCGATTTTACGTAATACAGATCGTCCAGCGCATCCGTCAAATCCTTCTCTTTCACCATGCTGGTGTTCGGCACCACGGCCAGAATCAGATTGCTCTTGCCGAAGCGCCCGTTGATCTGCTGCTCGTCCTCATACACCTTCGTTCCGGGGCTGGACCCGAGAGCGCTGTTTCCAAACGTAAATGAATTCATATTCTGGGCTGTAAATGCAGGAACCACAAATAGAAGTACAACGCCCAGAACCACATACCGCACTCTGTAGACCACCTGTCCCAGACCATGGAAGGAAGGCATAAAGGACTTATGCTCCGTCCGTTTAATCCGGTCTCCCCAGCGAAGCAGGAGCGACGGCATCAGAAACAGCACGGTAATCAGACTGACCACAATTCCCTTCGCCAGAACGAAGCCCAAGTCTTTACCGATACTGAAACGCATCAGCATCAGTACGACGAACCCGATAATGGTGGTGGCGCCGCTTGCAAGAATAGAGGGCAGTGACTTATGTATTGCGTTGGTAATGGCGGTAACGGGATCATTTCCTTTGGCCCGCTCCTTCGTAAACATATCGAGCAGGAACACCGAGTAATCCATGGCAACGGCCAGCTGCAGAATCGAGGCCACGCTGAAGGTCAGAAATGATATGGTCCCCAGAATCAGATTCGTTCCCATATTGATAATAATGGCAATTCCCATGACCATCAAAAACATGACCGGCTCAAACCACGAAGTGGTCGTGAGGCATAAAATAACCGCGATCATCACCACACCGAGAGCCATGGCAATGCTGATTTCCCGCATCAGCGTCTCATTTAAAGACTTATTCTGTACTGCGGAGCCCATGAAATAGCCCTTATCTCCTGTGAGGGTCTGCATCTCATTGATGGCAGATTTCGTCAAACTGCTGGAATCGCCTTCCTCAAAAATGATATCCATCACCGCATAGCCGTCTTTATAGTAATCCTGGATATCGTCGTAGTTAATAAAGATATTGGCGTTGTACACATCTGTCGTCGTATCCGCCCACATAACCATGTCCACGCCGTCAATCTCCGCAATCCGGTCCTTATAGGCCTTGGCTTCATACAGCGTCACCGGCCCCACCATCACCCGGGCGGTTCCCGGATAGCCGAACTCCTCTTCCATCCGGTTTAAGCCTTCCTTGGCAGGCGCCCAGTCAGGCAGGTATTCGCTCAAATCATAATTCACATGCACAAAACAGGCAGATATCACCGAAAGAATCACCGCAATGGCAAAAATTTTCTCGATCCATCTGCCTTTCTGTACAATTACATCAACCATACTAAAACGCTTTTTCTGTTTTTTCTCTCTTATTTTTCTCGTCTTCACAGCCATCACCCTTTTCAAATCTTTACGATCTTAACAATAATACCATTTTGCCTTTTTGTAATTATACAATTTATTTAAGTTGGATGGTTTTTAGACAAAAACAGAAATATGTCTAAAAATAGATAAACCGGTCGTACAAATGCTCAAAAGCCTCTTGACTCTATCACAATGTCATGGTTTAAGATCAGGATAACAAGATAAACAGAATCACGAAAAGCGAGGTGTACTATGAAACAAATCATTGAACTGAAACACCACTCCCACGACTATGAGTGCATGTGGAATGGAATCGAAGATCTCTATATGAACGAAACAGGAGAATCTCTCCCGGATGGATTTTTCTTTCTGCTCTCCGGCTTTGGCTCCTTCTGCTACCGAAAAACAGACAAATCAGACTTGAAACGCATGGTAGCCCTCGGCGACGGCCGGACAAAACACATGTATGCATTTCTGGCACCGATCGCAGGGTTTACCTACGCACACCATTCCTACAGCACCTTTGAACGGGCGCTGAAAAAGGCGAAAGAGGAAATCGACGCAGGCCATCCCGTCGTATTGGGGGCTCTCGATATGTACTATCTCTCCTATTATCCAAAGCTTTACCATAAGGAGCATATTCCCTTTCATTACGTACTGATGACAGGATACGACGACGATCAGCGCCACATCTGCCTCTATGACTGCGGCCGGACGCAGCTTCTCACCCTGGGATACGACGAACTGAAAAACAGTATGAACTGCAGTTATCCAGGATTAAGCAGTGAAAATACGATCTGTACGGTCAGAATGACGGAAAAAAGGAGCAGGAACCAGATTGCCTCCGAAGCTCTGGCGCTTCAAAAGGAGCATTTTCTGAATCCGCCCGCTTCCTTCCTGGGATACAAAGGTCTTGAAAAGATGATCCGCGAGCTTCCCGACTGGAAAAAACAGCTGACAAAAGAAGAGTATGACAAAATTCTGCTGAATATGGTCACATTTTTTGGTACCGTTCCCACAGTTCCCAATGCGCTGAAGGGAATCGCGGAGCCGGATGAAATACATTACCGGGGAACATTCGACAAAATGGCCCAAATGCTTGTCGAAATCGGAACGGATTGGTCGGAGGAAAGCGGTATGGTGCAGTCGGAAGAAGGTGGTATGGTACGGCAGGAGGAAGGCGGTATGGTACGGCAGGAGGAAGGCGGTATGGTGCGGCAGGCTGGCTGGATTGAAGCAGCGGATTGTTTCCACAGATGTGCCGATTATATTGAGGAGATATCCACCATCATCATCCGTTATCTGAGTGGAAACGGTGATGAAACGGACCATTTTCCGTCCCTTTTCACCTCTCTGCTGGAACAGTTAAAGAAGGGTTACTCGCTGCTTTAAACCGGCTTTTGCCATGTCCTGCTCCTGATTAAATCCTAATTTCTTTTCATATCTGTATAGAAAAACGCCCGAACAAACTTACCGTTCGGGCGTTACAAATTATTTTTGAAATTAAAAGAGTAAGCTTCCAATCTGGAACACAAGCACCGCGGCTCCCCATGCGGTCAATAGCTGAAACAGAACCATTCCCAGAGTCCATCTTGTAGAACCGGTCTCTTTTCGTATGGTTGCCACCGCAGCGATACACGGAGAATACAGCAGGCAGAAAATCATCAGCGCATAAGCATTGACCCCGTTAAAGCCAATAGAAGACAGAACTCCAGACAGCTGGTTCATGCCTCCGGCCGAATTAATATTTCCAATTCCAAACAGAACGGAGAAGCTGGATACCACGACCTCCTTCGCCGACAGACCGGATATCAGCGCCACCGCGATTCTCCAGTCCCCAAGGCCTGCAGGATTCAGAACCGGCACCAGAACCCGCCCGATCATAGCGGCAAAGCTATTGGAAACATCCTCCACAAATCCGGACGGTCCGCTGTTCAACACAAACCACAGGACAATGGAAGCCAGGAATATGGTGGTCCCCGCCTTGCTTAAGTAATCCTTTACCTTATCCCACACATAGATGGACACCGTGCGCATATTCGGCGTCTTATACTCGGGAAGCTCAATCAACAGGGTATCCTCTTCCCCGCCCTTTGACATCCGGTGCGTCACATGGGCTACCGCTATGGCTACGACGAGTCCGATCAGATACAGGGAATAAGCCACGATCAGCGCATGCCGCGGGAAAAACATCTCCGCAAACAGAACGTAAATGGGCAGTCTGGCCGAACACGACATAAACGGTGTGATCAGAATGGTTCTTCTTCTGTCCTTTTCACTCGGCAGAGCCCTGGCCGCCATGACGGCAGGCACGGTGCATCCAAAGCCTAACAGCATGGGTAAAAATGCCTTGCCGGAAAGCCCTACCCGCCCCATTGTCTCATTCATGACATAGGCAACTCTGGCCATATAACCGCTGTCCTCCAGAAAGGCCAGCGCCAGAAACAGGATAAAGATATTCGGCAAAAATGTCAGAATTCCGCCAACACCGGCCACAATACCATCCACAACCAGGGACGTGATCCATTCCGAAGCATGAATATTCTGAAGGAAATACAGCGTACTGCCCGAGAGCCAGTCGAGACCGACTTCAAAAAATCCCTTTAAGAAATCACCGACCGTGAACGTCAGAAAGAATACCATTGCCATGATCCCTAAGAAAATAGGAATTCCCCAGATTGGATGCGTTAAAAACTCGTCAATCTTATCGGTCGATGCGGCCTTTGATTCCTTGTTGACCAGACACTCCTTTATAATCTCTTCTATGTAATCGTATTTCTGATTGATAATCTCTTTCTCGTAATTATGATCAATGATGTTATTTAAATCTACCGGATGATCATTCCATACGGTCTCATCGTATTCCATAAACTTGATGGCATGCCACCGTAAATTGTCCATCTCCCCATAGTGGGCCTTAAGCACCGTCTCCACCTTGGAAATCTTGTTTTCGATCCGGGGGGTATACTTGACTACCGTGCCCTGAGGACCTTCCTCGTAGTGGTGAACCACGGCGTGCATCAGCACATCCAGGCCGGTACGCTTTCTGGCCGATACCGGTACGACAGGAATGGAACCCAGCATCTCAGGAAGGCGGTGCAGATCGATTTCCATCCCGCGGTCCTCCACGATATCCATCATATTCAAAGCGAGGATTACCGGTTTCTTCAGTTCCAGAAGCTGAAGGGTCAGATAAAGATTTCGTTCCAGTGAAGAGGCATCCACTACATTGATGATGACGTCGACTTCCCCATCCTCGATGCATTTTCTTGTGACTTTCTCCTCGATGGTATAGGAAGTCAGGCTATAGATTCCTGGTGTATCAATGACACGGATCGGCCGTCCTTTATAGCTGGTTTCACCTTCCACCCGCTCCACCGTAACTCCGGGCCAGTTTGCCACCTTTAATTTTGCTCCTGTGAAGGCGTTGAACAGCGTTGTCTTACCACAGTTCGGATTTCCGACGAAGCCTACGTTAATCACCCTATTCTCATCACTCATGGTCTGCGGCCTCCCTGATCTCAATTCCCTCTGATATTCTGCGCCCTAACGCCAGACGGGTACCCCTTACCTTTATAATCACGGTCCCACTGCCTTTTTTATTCATCAGGGTTACCGGCGTCATCTCGTTGACGCCGAGAGCCTCCAGCCGCCTCGTAATCGTGTCATCCACCATTACGCTGTAGACAATATATGTCTTACCTATTTCGCCTTCGTGCAATTTCATTCTGTTCTCCTCCGGACTGCCGTTTCAAATGTATTTCCCCTATTTTATAAAACGGAAAACCCAGGCCTCACAATCGCAAGCCTGGGCACCTCATATATTCCGGCGTCCATAGAAATTCTACACTTATTGAGAATTATTGTCAATATCAAATGCTACTGACTTTCTATGTTTTAGTTACCGTTCGCAGCCCTGTCGGCCTCAGCTTCCCGGTCTGCCCCGGCTGGCTCATGCGCCGTTTCCAGTGACTTTGCAGGGGATTAGCAATTCTTAACGCGCAAAATTTTTCGTTCAGGGGAAATTCCCACCTGTCTGAGCGCAGCGAGTTTGGGAATTTTCCCTGGTTTTTAGAAAAATTCTGCACGTTTAGAAGTGCTTATCCCCGAAACTTGAACTGGAAACGGCGCATGAGCCAGCCGGGGCAGACCGGGAAGCTGAGGCCGACAGGGCTGCGAACGGTAACATGTTTTACGGATAGTTTTCTGGTTTTATTTACTCGTCCAGTTCCTGGAGCATCTTTTTCACTTCCACCATACGGTCACGCAGCCTTGCGGCCTCCTCGAAGTTCAACTCTGCTGCCGCCTGATGCATCTTCTTCGTCAGCTCCTTCGCCAGTTTCTCCAGTTCCTTTTGGTCCATGGATTCCGGATCCTTTTCAAAGGACTTCTTGTCCTCAATCGCCGCCTTCGAGATAGCGATTAAATCACGGACTGACTTCTTGATGGTCGTCGGCGTGATGCCGTGTTCTTCGTTGTACTGCTGCTGAATCGCGCGCCTTCGGTTCGTTTCTTCGATCGCCACCCGCATGGAATCCGTGATAGAATCCGCATACATGATTACGTGGCCCTCAGAGTTACGCGCCGCACGCCCGACCGTCTGGATCAGAGACGTCTCCGAACGGAGGAAGCCCTCTTTATCCGCATCGAGAATCGCTACCAGCGTAATCTCCGGAATGTCAAGGCCCTCACGCAGCAGGTTGATTCCGACGAGTACATCGAATACATCGAGACGCATATCACGGATAATCTCCGAACGCTCCAGCGTATCAATATCGGAGTGAAGATACTTCACCCGGATTCCGATCTCTCTCATGTAATCCGTCAGGTCCTCGGCCATACGTTTTGTCAGCGTTGTGATCAGAATCTTGTGCTTATTCGCAACCTCCTTGTTGACCTCCGAGACGAGATCATCGATCTGCCCTTCCACTGGACGCACCTCGATCTCCGGATCCAAAAGTCCCGTAGGCCGGATAATCTGCTCCACCCGCAGCATCTCATGGTTCGCCTCATAGACAGAAGGCGTGGCCGACACAAACATCATCTGGTCGATCTTCGATTCAAATTCCTCAAAATTCAGTGGTCTGTTGTCCAGAGCGGAAGGCAGACGGAATCCATAGTTGACCAGGGTCGTCTTCCTGGACCGGTCTCCCGCGAACATACCGCGGACCTGAGGCAGGGTGATATGGGACTCATCCACAATGATCAGGAAATCATCGGGAAAATAGTCGATCAGCGTGCAGGGCGGCTCTCCCGCCCTCGATGCAGTTAAATGCCTGGAGTAGTTCTCAATACCGGAACAGAACCCGGTTTCCCGCATCATCTCCACATCAAAGTTCGTCCGCTCGGAAATCCTCTGCGCTTCCAGCAGCTTATCCTCGCTCTTAAAATAAGCCACCTGCTGCTTAAGCTCTGCGAGTATTGTCTGTGTAGCAAGCTCCATCTTCTCCTTCGAAACCACGTAATGGGAAGCCGGGAAGATCGCAATGTGTCCCAGCTCCGTCTTTCCTTCGCCAGTAAGCGAATCGATCTCCGTTATCCGCTCCACCTCGTCCCCGAAGAACTCCACCCGGTAAGCGTCTCCGCCCGAGTAAGCCGGATAAATCTCCAGCACATCGCCTCTTACGCGGAAACTGCCTCGCTTAAAATCCATATCATTTCGTGTATACTGGATGTCGATAAGCTTGTGGATCACCTCGTCCCTGTCTTTTTCCATCCCAGGCCGCAGGGAAATTACCATCTCCTTATAATCGATGGGGCTGCCCAGACCATAAATACACGACACGGAGGCCACGATAATTACATCCTCCCGCTCAGACAACGCAGCCGTGGCGGAGTGACGCAGCTTGTCAATTTCGTCATTGATGGCAGAGTCCTTTTCAATGTATGTGTCCGTTGAAGGGACGTAGGCTTCCGGCTGGTAGTAGTCGTAGTAGGACACAAAATACTCCACCGCGTTCTCCGGGAAATATTCCTTGAACTCGCTGTAGAGCTGTGCGGCAAGGGTTTTGTTGTGCGCTATGATGAGGGTCGGCTTCTGGATTTGCTGGATTACATTTGCCATGGTGAAGGTCTTGCCAGAGCCCGTAACCCCTAGTAAAGTCTGGAATTGGTTGCCTTCCTGGAAGCCTTTTACAAGGGCTTCAATCGCCTGCGGCTGGTCGCCGGTGGGCTGGTATTCTGAGTGTAATTTGAACTCCATTTTCGCTTTTTCCTTCCTTGGTGACCACTTAAAAAGTTCGCCTATTAGGCAGAAATTCGTAAAAGAAGACCGTTTTGAGTTGCCTAATAGACGAACTTTTGCCATTTTACGAATGAAGGTCACCAAAATGCTATTTTCTTAACTCCGCAACACTATATAAACTCAATGAAATTAGTAATACCAAATGTCACCAAAATTATAACATAGCGGAAGGAAAAAGTATAGGCGCAAGTAGGAACATTTGTTCTTTCCTGCGCCTTGTTTCATTTTGAGAACCAAATTGATATTTGATTGAAACTACTACTGCCCTTAATTTTTAAAAATAATCTTCTGCTGGAACTTCGATTTCCAACAGTTCTTCCTCAAGCTGCTTGTCTACCTCCTTTATCGGAAGCACCTCATCTATGAACGGCTGAATTTCATCTACACAGTCAGCAATAATTTCCCGGTTATCACCATATACATCTAAGGTGATTAGCTCCGTTGCATGTCCCATTAATTTGGATACCGCTTTGGGATTAAAATTATTTTTCAAAAGCAGTGTGCAGAAGGTACTGCGTAAATGATGCCACTTTATATCCGGCAGGTTGTTATCCACTAACAGTTTTTTATAATATTTCCAATGGAAATCCTTGCTTCGCGGTTTCCCGTAGTTAGAGCAGCAAACATATCCTGAATCCTGAAACTGGCTTCTTCTGCGGCTCTTATTTCTCTCATACACCTCCCTCTGTTGCAGAATCGCCTCAAACACATAATCTGGTATCG
Organism: Hungatella sp.; assembly: GCF_046966825.1. Classification (NCBI taxonomy): domain Bacteria; kingdom Bacillati; phylum Bacillota; class Clostridia; order Lachnospirales; family Lachnospiraceae; genus Hungatella; species Hungatella sp. The sequence continues at coordinate 20,986 of NZ_JBKVCZ010000002.1, forward strand.
GAATGTCTCGGTAACTCGATGGGGTCTTCAATCCAAGTTCCTGTTTCGTAAAGGTTTTAGGTGGAAAGTCTTCTTTTTTTGTGTTGATTTTCTTCCCCAGCTGCCGGCGAAGCTTTAGTGTTCGGTTAATATAGTCAATATCCGAATACTTCACACCATTGATTTCCCTTCTGCGAAGTCCCATTAATACATTAAACAGGATTTGCATATGTATCGGCGTGTCCCTGCTGGCCTCCAATAGAATCAGAATCTGATCCATTGTCAGGGTTTTCTGTGTGTCAATACTGCGGGCATGGTATTCCTTCTTTTTTACCTTTTTAGGAAGATTGATACCAACTGCCGGATTCTCCGCAATGATTTTTTTCGCTACAGCATAGTTCATAGAGACGTTCATCACCGTTTTAACCAGCCTTGAGACCGATACAGAATATTCTGCACGGTCGTTATACAGCTTTTGAACATCTCCACGGTTAACGGACGACATCTTTTTCTTTCCAAGGATTGGAATAATGTGGTTATACACGATATTGGAATAAGCAGCATAAGTTTCTTCGCTTCTTACCCTCTTGCATATATCCTCCTTTAGCCAAAACTCTAAAAAGTCACTTACTTTAACATTCTCATATACAATATAAGTTCCAGCATGTAATTTACCTATTGTGTTATCCCTGGCAGCATTAGACTCTTTTTCTGTCCTAAACCCCGACTTTTGCTGAGTTCTTTCAGTACCATCTATGTATTTTAACACAACACGGTATCCGAATTTTCCCTTTATAGGAATCACTGGCTTTACTTCCCAATCCACATACTGCTGAAGGCTCAAATCAATTATCATACTGCTCTCCTTTCCACAGGAACGAATGCTTGATTCATAAATGCCAATATATTCTCGTTTTCATCCATTACATCACAATAATATTCAAACGTTGTGTGGACAGAGCCGTGCCCAAGTAATGCAGATATCTTAATCAGTGGAACCCCCATCTCAATCAGAATTGTTGCATACATATGCCTTAATCCATGTACCGTGATATGCGGAAGGCCATTCTTGCTACAAATTCCAGTTAAAGCGCTATTTAAAGCTGACAAACTATGTAGTTTTCCATTTCTCTGACAGCTGATATAATCATTGTCATCATATTGACCGGCATACACTACCTTATTGGACTCCACAAGTCGTCTCCGTTTTTCCAGTTCTTCTATGATTATGGCTGGAACCCGCAAAACCCGGAAACTGTTTGGTGTTTTTGGATCTCGTTCAATCAGCCCATAATTGTCTATTTTACTTCCACTCCCTTTTTTTATAAGTGGATCTGAAGCAATCTGCCTTCTGATAGTTACAGTCCTTTTCTCCATATCCAAATCACTGAATTTAAGTCCAAGAATCTCGCCTTTTCGTAAGCCACAGAATAGCCCTAACAATATTTCCAAATACCAGTTATTTTCGGAAGACGCTTTCAGCAGGACCTTGATTTTTTCTTTACTCAGAATTGTTATCTTTGGCTTTTGTCTCTTATACGGCTTTGTGCCAGTAACCGGATTGGTTTTAATATACCCACCGATTACTGCCTCTTTCATTGCCATATTTAGAATCTCCCGCCCTTTATTTCCTGCAGAGGCACTGACCTTTGCTACCCGCTCCAACAATGCATCAAGATACTCTGCATTGGCAAACCGGACCTTGATGTCGTACTCAATATTCGGCAAAATTAAGTCATAAACCGCATACGCGCCTACCATTCTGGTTGTTGTTTCAATTCTTTGAGAGAATATCTCCTCAAACCAATAAATCAAATAATCCTTAAGCGTGACTTCTGTATTGATTTGATGTGCCAGATGATAGGCCCGATACGCCTTTTTAAACTCATCTTCGTGTCGCCTATAGCTCTTATCAGCCTCTTCACTGGTAGCAAACCCGCCCTTTTTGCTGTACTTTATCGAACCATCGTCCTGAAGTATCTTGGTACGGTGATACCATGAATTATTTTCAAAAAAAGCTGCACTATTCTGTGGTTTTCTTTTCAACTATCTCACCCGCCTTAACTAATTCCGTCTAGCCAGTCATCAAAAGATTGTTTGGGAACCCTGAAAAGCTTTCCAACTTTAAGGACCCGGAACGGCTTTTGATTCCTATACGCCTCGTCCAAAAAGGTATATGTTTTGCTCCTCCCAATCCCTAAAATCTCCTGGATTTCCTCTGCGTTATATACTTTTTTATCTTTCTGTAAAACTTCTATCGCTGTCACCCCCTTTACAAAGGCAACTAGCCATGAGCATGATTGATACCACCTAACGTGGTTCAATCTTAGACTAATCGCTAATACTATATTGATTTCACAAAACCGCTCGGTTTTTAAAACAGTCTGTTTCTCTACAATCATTGTAAAAAATTGGCTTTAGTTTCCTCAAGAGCATTTCACAATTTTTTACTTCTTATAACATTTCATTAAGGTGGTTGTGCTTTCTCCAAAGCAAATTTTCATGCCGTATTTACTCGTCCCCCGGCATCTGGAGTTGTCCTATCTGTTTGCAAAACAGCTTAAACCACGCCAGATGTTTCCATACTAACGCAGCCTCCCCTCATTAGGTGAGCGGCAGTCCCCACAAGTTTCCAACTGATATCATCCTCGCACAGCTTATGCGGCCGTCACAAGCCATCAAACCCCTGCCCGGGCTTATTTTGATTTGATATATTTCGCAGCATTTCTGCTATGGCGTATCTCTCGTATGCTCGATTTCAGTTTTTGTTATAGGACAACTGAACCTATGCTATTTTCAATGTACAAAAAATAAACCTTATATAATATAAATAGGATTAGAATGGGATTATTTAGAAATCTTATAGAAATAAATAGATTATTTTAGATTGTATATGTCTCTTTCCTTATCTTTTCATATCTTCTTAAATGTCCGAATAGCTCCATTTTATCAGCTATTCGGGCATTTTTCTTTTGTGGTAAACCTCGCATATCAAGGTCTAACTTCTTATATTTTTCCTTTCAAACGTGGTTAAAATCGTGGTAAATACTTCTATGCGATTAGACGCTGAACCTCTGATTTTGCCATCTATGGACGCATGAGCATCCAGTTCATAGTGATACTGATATTTGAATGCCCCATGATATACTGTGGGTTCTTCCTCACATAATCATTTTGTCCACATGAACCCGTATGTTCAATTCGGCAAAGGCAAGGTTATTGTAAATATGAATTTTGATGATGAAGATGAATAGCCTTTATCCTCTCACAGAAGATACAGCAAACAAAAAGTCCAATCAAGAGTGCAAGCACCACCTACGGTGGTAAGGCTCTTGACAGGACTTTTTCTTTACTGTTTTGAGATAATCAAGAGGAATAAAGGGGGATTTTATTGCCATGAGAATAATGTGAAAGTCAAAGTTGCCGTGAAATTCATTGATAATCAGACAAAGACAACGTAGGTATCACAGTTTGAACTTGTACTACATAAGGATAGCAACTGGAAGATTGTAAAATAAATTCATAAGCATACAAACACATAAAATTATATGCCTTATTTTTATAGATTATCGTAATATTGGTACAATTCTTTTGCTCGTTTCGATACAAGTTTTTTTAAATGCTCTGGATAGATAGACTTAATCAATTTTCCATATGAAAGAAAATAATCAGCAATAAATCTTTCTTCCCCTACGTTGTAAAATCCTTTTATTTTATATTGTCCATCATATTTGACTAATTCCATTGAGGGATAATTTTCTTTATAAAATAAATCCACTCCTTTATCTAATATTTGAACTTCAAAATCTGTAGCATTTTCAGACTTAAATATGTTTGTCGAACGATTTAGAAGTTCTTGCCTTGGCTTCGGTATATAGCACTCACTTTCTGAAATATCAATAATTTTATCACAACGGAAAACTTGAACTCTTTGCCTGTCATGATTAAAACCTGTAACATACCATTGTCCAAAAGATGAAGATATATTAAAAAACTGCACTTGTACTTCTGATACGAATTCACCTTTTTTATAAGAGATACAGCACACCGTATCTTTTACTGCCATTTCTAAAATATCTTTTAGTAAAGGGCTGCTATTATAATGCTTAGTCCCCTCAAGGCTTAATGTATGTTCCATCTTATTAATAGTATTAATAAGTTCATCAGACAAGCAAGTTTCAAACTTTATCTTTAACTTTTCAATACTTAAATGAAAAGGAGTCGATTCATAGGCGTTTAAAGTTAGCATAGCAAAATACAAAGCATACATTTCATCAACAGTAAAAATAATTGGTGAAAGAAGTCTATTTTTCAAAATACCGTATCGTCCATTTCTTCCTGTTTCTGAAAATATGGGCATACCGATTTCTTCTAAAGATTGTATATCTCGAATTGCTGTACTTTTAGATATTCCGTACTCTTGCATAATATCTTTCAAGTTAAAAAAACTTTTATCATTTAAAAAAATCATCATGTCATTCAATCGTGTTGATTTACGCATTTGTTTAAACCTCCTTATTTCGTTAAATGGTGTCATGTTCTGATACCTTTTTATATTATACTAATCATGTATCAATAATAAAAGGAGGATTTCTATGGATACACTAAATGAATTTCAAAAAATGATGGCAGAACAGACTGACCTTGCGTTGGCAACTATCGGAACAGACGGCATTCCAAATGTTAGAGTTGTCAATTATTATTTCAATCCCGAAAATAATATTGTATACTTTGCAACATTTAAAAATAACGTCAAAGTAAAAGAAATGAAACAAAATCAGAATGTTGCCTTTACAACAATTCCAAAAAAAGAAAACGAGCATATAAAAGCGAGAGGAACTGCTATCAAGAGTAAAAAAACTATTTTTGATTTGGCAGATTGTTTTTGTGAGAAGATACCTGATTATCGAGAAACAATAGAATATGGTTGGAAATCACTGATAGTATATGAAATACACTTTGAAACAGCGACCGTTACTTTAGATTTATCGAATAGTAAAACTCTCAAGTTGTAAATAATTAAAACTAAATTTATTAATTATAGTACAAGTGCCATGAGGAAGCATTACAGTATATCATGGGACATTCCAACATCAACATGACGTTGAACTATTATGCTCATGCCACTTCTGACAGTGCATTAGCGAAAATGGAACGGTTGATTGCGCAGTAGTAAATAGAGGTTTTACTACTCTTTCTACTACCTTTGAACACTGAAACATGAGGGGATATGAGAAGATTTAAGAATATCTTCCGATACGAAAAACGCCGGGAAGCCTGTAAATACAGGCTATACCGGCATATAAGAACTTATAAAGAGATAGTCAAAAGTATAGTTTAATCTGGGAATAAAAATCACTACTAGGTACAGAGTTGCCAACCTTACCAACAACGCCATCCCAAAAAACAAGGCGGCGTTTTACAATAGGGGCACTTCTGATTAGTGTGGCCAGAAGCAATATGCTTCCTGCGCCCCCTCATGGAAACAGATTCTGGTGCTTATATCCCCCAGCGCTATCATCTGCAAAACACAGGCTGGGCTTTATATCTGTCTATCAAATTTCACTATATCTTCATCTAAAATATAATTTACCGTGCCAAGATATTCTCCTTCTCCATATCTTGGTATTGTTATATTTTTTCTTTTTACAACCTCCCTATACCATTTCACCGCAGTCGGAGAAGCAATATATCTTTTGAAATCATCGATGGTTGGTTGGCTATTTTCCCATATTTTCTCCTTTTTATAAATCTTCGATCCACTCCATATCTTTACATACTGGCCATTGTCAGAAAAAAACCTGATTAGAACGGACTCATCAACAATTCTTATGCCATCAATTTCCAGCGATGTAAAGCTATCTATATTCGTGCAGACCAATTGAATAATCCGTTCTTCCGGATAAGGTTCAGGAGGAAGAAATCCATTGGTTATATCTCTAATCAAGGCCCAATCCCTTAATAAAACTTGCTTCCTTAGTTTAAGCTGTTTTATGGCCTTCTTTATCTCTTGGCGGTCTTCATAGTAACGTTTGGGATCGTAAGGTGTCACCAGATGCTTTATTTCAATTATCACAACATGATTATCAAATAAAGCTATAACATCAAAATCTGTATTTCCTATAGAGGATTTAAATTCTATTTTATCTGCATAGACATTCCATAAGGAAGACTGAGACAATTTATTTCTTAAATAGGATTCATACTCATCTCCAATTGCCGCCCGCTTTATTTTATAATCCAGCATAATCTGCTCAAGCATTCGGGTGATATTAATTTGCCGAATCAAATTAGGGGCAAATAAAACCCTTTTACCACTTATTTGAACCAACGGTTTTGAGAATAAATCGCCCTCTTTCCCGCGTTGCGGATAATATATAAACCACTCCACCAGCTTAGCTGCTGTATTTAAACTCTTGCCATATAATCGTGAAAAACTTTTAATTAGCAAATCAATATCAACTACTGGACATAGATAATTAAACCGATCATGTTCAATCTCTTCCCAATTATGATTTAAGATATTTGAATAAATTTCGCTCATTGTCACCAAAAATTCATGCACTTCAAGGAAGTCATTCAATTCACCATATGGTAACGTTTGCCTTAAATAGGCTGGAAAAATATCCGTCTGCTTTATAATTTTCATTGTGCAGTTAGCAGATAAATTACAACGCAAGTAGACCTCCAATTCCAGTTCAAAAATGCTCTTCCACAAATCCAACTTTATTTTCTTGGCAAGGCGTATTATAAACTTATTCCCATTAATTATTCTATTTTGATTTGATATCAATAAATCAATACTATTTTGAAATCTTCTGGCCTCTCTGCGTATTCCTGCAACAAAATCAATCAGGCTCGCTTCATTGGAATTGGGCACAAAAACTGTAATATCATCATCTGTATCCGTTTTTCCAAGTTTAACCGAGTAATCCTTATATATATAAAGGGACCATAATCCGTTTATTAATTCACAAAAATTTGAATGATGAACGAACTTCATAATATCCGGACATTGCAAACATTGCTCATATGTTAGATTATCGCAAGGTTTTTCAAAATTACTGTCATAATAATATAAATAAGGAATTGAATAATCTATCAGCTCTATTAGATTTTCGCTATTCTGTGATGTTGAATATCTCATACCAGGATAGATTTCAGATTCTACATTTGCAACCAAATGCTTTATCCCTGTGATTGGCTTTTTACCATCTATGTTATTCAACTCAATACCAAGTTTATGCTGATCCTCAAAAAACGAAATTAATGCCCTCAATTGATAATCCAATGGATAATTCATAAATTCCGTCTTTTCTCTGGCAGCATTATTATTTTTCATGTTACTATAAATAGCCTCATAAGCCAACCCCAGTTCCATCATCATAAATCCAAAGTCTGTTTCATATTTTTCATCCATTGACATTATCATCTGTACTAAAGATTCTAAATCTGAATCTTTGTAATTATATGAAATTGGCGAGCCAAGAAGGTTGCGATACAATACAATCTTTTTAAATTTCTCCGGATTTCCTTGATATATGTTGTATAGTTCCTTAATGTCCATTTTAAACCACCTTTTAAATTACAATTTCAGCCATCTAATCATCTAACCCCATTATACAATATACCGAAATAAAAATACAGCAGTGTATATACTCTCATACATACACTGCTATATCATACAGAAAACTTTACCTAACTATAAACTTCTTTCACTACTTCCATTTTATCAGAATCGCGTCTGTATGTGAATATCATATCCGACAAAAATCCTTCTTCATCCGGACTATCAGAATTGACGCTAGCTATTAAACTGCGAATCTCCTCTGGCCGTATAATGCTGACAGGATGAATAACTGCATAATCATAGTTAAGGAATACAATATATAAATCTTCTCCTAAGATATCACTTAATTTTTTTGCTACTCCAGGAAGGAAAATTGAAACTGCTCCATTGAATATGACTTCATTTGTAACCCCAACCATATCATATCCAACATCCTTTTGAAATATATCGGTATCCATGACAGAATATGCCTCAAGACCTGTCAACATAATTGGCGGAAATAAATTATATGTATTCGTAAATGCCTCTTTTATTACCTCTTCTTTTCCTTTATTCCATATCTCCAGGTACTCGGAACTCACAGCACTGCTTACATAGGTTCCATGAACAAAGCCAATATGAATATAGACAGCCAAAGCAATGTCACCAATTAAATTGTACATTCCGTCTTTTAACGTTTCCATATGTTTTACATAATTAATCGGTCGAATAATCAGGTGACTTCGTATCTGCTCATAATCATCAGCGACTTCCAGCGGGCTGATTTTTCCAACTTCCCCAGCCTGTCTCAGTTTACTTTCCACTATTCTCAAAATATGTTTCAAATCCATTTTGTCAAATGCAAGTGCTTCATATAATTCCTGTGTATGGAAACTCAATTCGTAAGTTCCATTCATTTTTTTCCCCTGCTTGCTCACCACCAGTAAATCCAAGGTTCTCCCATTGTTCTGTGGTGTTGTCCTAAATTCTATACTCGTTCCACTCCATCCTTTTGTTACTTCGCGTATTTTCTGGCAAAGCGCCGCAATAAATTCTTCATATTTCATATAAGCCTCCATTTCATGCCACTATGGGCAACTACCTTTTTTCATATTTGTATAATAATTACGAAACATGTCATTATGGTATCAAATCCTGCCTATGAGATTTTCCATCCATGCATCATCAAAATTATAATGATATTTCTCTTTGAGCTCTTTAATAAGTTTAAGTTTTAGGTAAAACAAACTGTCGCTTAAGCTTTGGCAGCTATGTGTTGTATGACGCAAAAGAAAACAACTCTGTTTTAACGCTAAAATCTGAGTCACTAATTCTTCTATCGCAGGATTTGAATCTACAAAATCTTCCACATCTTCAATCCCATCATGCAACTCAAAATATTCCCAAGATGTATACACCGGATAGGGAATCAATCTTCCATCTATCCTGATATTTCTGTTAATATAGTCTCTCATCCCATATCCTCTTCTTATAAGAAATGGTACGGAAGCCGCCAGATATCATATGTCCCGGCGGCTTCCTGCCTATTTTTTATTTACTCTTCTGTTTCGTAAACATATATGTACACATTGTAGCTTCTCTTCCTATTTATAAGCTTCACATGAAAATTACAATATGTTCCCTCGCAGTACAAGTGATATTCCTGGTCTTCAGATGGCTCTGCTCCATAATACGCTCCAAGTTTCGGAATGTCGGAAATGCCCTTGCCAAGCTGTTCCTCCAAAATATACGCAGAGAATTTTTCCATTTCCTGCACCATGTACTGGTTTCCATCCGTACCCTTTTGTGGAAACCACCTATTCCACCACCGATATCCATCATGGTCTGCACGGTTATATGCAATGAGGTGGTCTGGCTCCATCGAAAATTCTTCTTCTGTTATTAGAAGAAACTCATCCTCTCCAAAAATCACTTCCTGGCACCAATAGCAGTACCCTGACATCATTAATTCCCGTTCTTCTTCTGTCCGGTCCGGAAATAAGTTTTGGATATACGGAGCCGGCAGGCCGCTTCCCCTACGATTGAAACGCGAGTTGCTGTACCAGCTGTATTTATCCATGTCCTCATCTGTAAGATAAATACTTGTAACGGTTCCACACATAGGGCATTGCTTCTCCACTTCAAAACGACCTTCAACCTCTTTTTTAGACATCTCGCGTGGAATATAAACATACTCATATTCATCAGTCACATTTTTATCATCGGAAAACGATAGTACCATTGGAGGTCCGCTGTCTTTTTCTATCACTGAAAATCTCTGCTTCTCTAAATTCTTATAAATCGCTTTTTCCGCTGTTTCATTCTTAATATAGTAAAGCTTCTGTTTCATTTGCCGTATCCCTCCTTGATTTTATGCGGCCACAAGTTCGCTATTCTGACCGTCTGCTTCCGTTACCCTTGCATCCTCTATACACAAAGAAACTTCCATCAAATCAGCTTCCAGAACATCAGCTAAAGGCATGCCCGCAAGATGACCATGCCATACTTTCGCATTTTTCTTCCGCAGTTCTTTAAATTCTTCTACACGGAGACTTGCGCTTACTTTGGCCAACCGGTAATCCTCCTCTGTTAATCGTGGCTGGATTGCCTGCCATTTTTTTATAAAGCTGACAGCCTGGTTGAAATCCACATTTTGTCGGTCACCGCTTGTACGCTTTTGACGGACAGTCCCGTCCGGTTCAAATTCCAATGTATAGAATGACTTCTCTGGCTGATCTGCTTTCCTCAAAAATGCAATATAGCTTTCCCTTCTCTGTATCCGTTCATAATAGTCATCGCTGAATCGTATACAATGCCTGAGTGCCCTGCCCTCCTGTATAATATCCTCAATCCGATTTGGAATAAGAAGAACATATTTCTGATCTTTATACTCATACTTTTCTTTGATGGACTCGCAGATTGCATCCACGTCCGGATATACTTTTGCGATATCAACTGCCTGAAGCGTTATGTTTTTATCTTCACACAACTGGAGAACTTCATCATGACTTTCAACCAGATTTTTGGGCTTATAGAATATTTCCAATGTGATATCACGTTTCAGCCGTTTTGACATATTGAGATAATCCTGCCAGGTAGATAGAAGTTCCAGGGGAGGTCGGTTGGTTAACGCATACTGACGTTTCAGATAATTGCATATTCTTAATTCACTCATTCTATCCTGGATGAATTTTATATTCTCCGGTCGGATATTCTGTTCTTCAAAATAGCAAATTACTGAATCCACGATATTTTTGCGTTTTTTCTTTTCATACTGCATCCATATAAGAAACAATTCGCCCCCATCATTATTCCGTAACCGTCCCAAACGGTTTCCGTCTATTCCTAGCGACTTTGCCAGACTATGGGATTCTGACACCTTAATCCGCCCCTTAAGTGCATCCAGAGTAAGGTGTTTTAGTCCTGCCTTGATAAAGCGTTCCAGATACGGGGCCGCGTCCAGACTGCTCAGATAATCATTCGGACTTATTTTGTATCCGGAAGATATCAACTGCGGCAGACCAGTCCTGCTTAATATATGGCGGGACAGTGCTGGTACTGTACGTTTATACACAGCCCCAGCATGGTTCAGTTTATAATCGTAGTATCCATAAAAAAACGAGTAATTGGGATAGCCTTTAATCCAGCGGTATCCTCTTTGTTTATACTTGCCATAATAATATTGTGTACCCATTAAATCCTTATCATAAATAACCCTTCCGGTTTCATTACACATTATTTCTGGTGTTTCATACTCCCCTTTTTGATAGAACCGCTGTGCTGTAAACTGCCGGATTATAAGGCCATCACCGTACTTTTGCGGCAAATAAACCTGTTCTTCCTTTGTACAAAGTCTCCCTGCTTTTCCCTTGGCTTTATACTGGATACGATGCCCGCAGCAAGTGCAGGTACCATATGTATTATGTCTGGCTTTCTTTACTGGTACTGTTTTCTCGCACCAGGTACAAAACCCCTCTTTCACATTTTTTAAATAATCATAAAATATAAAATTCTCCTTCAATCCATGTCTATTTACCCAGCGAAGCCAATCTTTTGGAACATTAGGAACCAACTTCATCGCCGCCTCCCATAGAGATGTCTCTTTTTTATATCTATTCTCCAGACGCTCCTCCAGGATGGACTGCTGGTACTGGCAGATACCTTCCATACCTTCCTGGGTAACTCCCAGATACTCAGTCAATCTAATCTTATCTTCTGGTGTCATGTAAGCACAAGAATAACTGTAGTAATGGGGAAATTCAAGGGCCTCCACACACGCAGTTCGCCATTTCTCCTTTAATGTATCCCAAGTAAGATATTCTCTTTTACTTTTATCAATAAAAATTTCATATAACGGTTTTATACTTCCCAGCCGTAAATCCCTCGCCAAATAGATAGCAACCATCAAAATACCGTCACAAATTTGACTCTGCAGATATACCTCTCGCTGGAAGACAGGCTCAACTCTTTGCCACCCAATCTTTTTATTCTTCGGTATATCCTGTTCTGCCATACAAAGCATTTCATCTGTTGCATACAGATGACCCAGCTTTTTCAGTCTTGTTTTCTTCATGACTCTTATCCTGCCTTTCTTATTTTTCCATTGATGCTATACCAAGTATCTGGAAGAATCTCTTTTCCATCCACAACATGTATTCCTATCTCTGTAATCTCGGACTGGTTTCTCACTTCTTTTGCAAAGCCCAGGATATCTCCTTTTGTGCCTTTGGCAATAGGGTTCTTTCCTCTGACAATCACAATACCGTTTTTTGCCACGCCTTGATTCAGACACACAAGGTGATTGTTTTTTCTAAATGGATGATCAAGAAGGTATTTTAAGCTATGAGCCACAAATTCTCCTTTGTCCAGTTTCTTTATAAGCCTCAACCGGGTGCAGCTAATTTTACTGTCATATGCATCCTCGTCAATATCACCATCAGCGACAACCATGTAATACACTGCCCTGTCCCAGTCCGGATAGTAGGATAAGCAGTCCAATGGGTTTTCAGCACAATGCATTCCATTTATTCCGCAATTTGCTTTATCCTCCTCATTCCACATGCCTAATCGATATTGGTATGTATTACCGCGGTTTGTACAAGTTAAATCCTTATCAAAGCCCTTAAATGCAATTAACATGGTCATTTCCTCCTTATTCAGCCAGGCCGTTCTCAAACAGAGAAACCTGACCCTCAATCTGGTCTTTATTCTGGTCAGCTGCCTCAGTCTTGGCTGAAGAATGTTTTCCTTCCCTCTCAGATGCATTGCTGTTTGTTCCACCTGTTTTATTTTTCTTGGAAGCGTTGCGTTTCTTAGTGGTTTTGTTTTTATTTCCCTTCGGCGTATTCATCTGCACCGACAATCGTTTGTGGAAGGCCTCTTCTGCTTCCGTTCTTCTCTCGGCCTCCTTTTCGCGGTCATCCGTTAAATAATAATCCCGTACCCATTCAAAAACTGTGTCTTCCATAACAGCCATGTTTGCATATCGGCCACTTTTTTTCACCTCATCGCTTACCATTTCATACGCCCGACTCATGATTGACTCAACACACCGCTGCAGTGTCTTATGTTTCTGGAGCACCAGGTCAGCAAAATCACTTTTATCACAGCACTTTATGAGATAGTTGCCGATAACATCCGTAAAGTGAGGATCATTCAGATTAAACATTTCATCCAACAGCTTACTCCGGGCTGACATATAATCTTTCTGCGTCTCTCCTCCGTCTATCAGGAAATACCGCTTTCCAGAGAGGAACTCTTTCAAATCCACTTCAGGAACCTTATATTTCCCGGCAAGATTTTTAAGTTCATCCTTTAGTCCCATTTGACGCAACTTACTGGCTGTCTCGTTAAAATCTTGAATATTCTTAACCTTTTTATATAATTTTTCTACCATTGTCATACTCCTTTAAATCCAGCCGGAGAATTCACCATTCCCCGGCTATACTGACTTTATGCAGCATTATCCATGCTATCCAGCTCTTCATCTCCGGAACTTTCTGCCTGCTCCATCTTTCCTTCTCCTTTCCGCTCGTCCTCTTCCTGTTCCATCAACGCCAATAACGCCAAAATCATTCCCTTACACCAGCTATTGTTCCATTTATCAATGAACATCTGGATTTCTTCTACCACTTGTTCCCATTCCTCTTCAGTAAGTTCTCTGCCACAATACTTCTTATAGAATCCATAGCTTTCCTGCATTGCGCTATTATAATCAACCAAAAGTGCCTGGTCCAATCCTCCAATCAGCGCCAGAAATAGTGGTTCCCCCTGGTAGACATCATCCAGCGATTCTAAAGGCAGCGGTTGAGTACCATTAAGAAACACAAACATATCATTGAACAGATTTTTTACTAACATAAGATGGTCCATTCTTTTCCTCCTTATGAAGCCTTCAAATCACCGATTCTTAACTGACCAACAATCTGCGGGCTATTTTTTTTCGATTTCTTATTTGACGGCCGGCGCTTTCTTTTCAAAATACGCCTTTTACAGTTAGCCAGATCATCATACAGGCTTTCCTGGAAGCTCACTCTCTTCATCTGCAAGTAGGCATCTTCGCAAATCGCTTCTTCCAAACTTTGTACATGACACAAGAGACGGTAAGCCTCACTGTTTTCTTTGTCCTCATTATCCAAATGTTGGATATGGTCTGCTAACCATAAATAATCCTTATTATTTCGGTATTCTTCAAGCGCACGAATTGCGGATTCTTTAATTTGCTGGCAATTCGCCATGTAATCCACATCCATAACGGGAGGAAGCGGAGCATAATAACATTCTGGGTAATCTGCCTCAACGAAGGTATTCTCAATCTGCCTCATCATTGCTTCTATTCCACTGCGAAGTCGATTTAAATATTCTCCGTCAGGCACATCCGCCTCCGGGCATCCCCTTATTTTCCACATATTCCACCGGTCATACAGAGTTTGAAGCCTTTTCCCAAATTCGTCCGCCAACCTTTTATAGTCTGCCTCCTCCATCTTCCCTCCTTTCCAGTTTGGGCATACCAATGCTTCCAGTTTCTCATCACTGATAATAAAGCCGCATATAAACCCACTTCTTTGCACGGTGCAGCCATAACGGTAGCGTCCACTCAGCCTTCCTTCTGTTTCCTCTTTTTTATTCAGCTCAATATTGTGGCAGTTCCTACACGATTGTTTTTTCATTTGGTCCTCCTTCTTTCGTTATACGTACATTACGGCCGTATTGGGTGCTTACGTGCAATACGTTTTACTCCACTCATTGATGTCTTTTATGAACCCAGTGAAGTGACTAAGCCGCCATGTCGATAAAATCCTTTAGCTCCATCTGACCTGCAACCTGTTTATCTGTTTTTTCATTTCCATACATCCACCAGCGGAACACACTCTCACCATCCTTCCAGTTTCCCTTAGATTTTCCACTGGCGGTACGAGCCTTTACCATACGGTCAAAGGCTCTTATGTAAGCATCACGGTACTTGGGATATCGCTCAAATTCCCGTTCCCGGCTTCTTATGCTTGCCAGAGGGCAACCGATGCACCCAATCCTACAAAAGCCTTGGTCATACAGACAGCAATAAGGCACCTGATACTTACGGATAAAGCACCAGATGTCCTCCTCTGTCCAGTCGATGATGGGATTTAATATTCTTTTTCCCTTCAAGCTGCATATTTCTAATTTTCTACGGTCTTCCTCGTTATCACAGTTTAGATAAATAGCCCCTTTCTTCTTATGAATCTCTAAGAAATCCCGGTTGGCTCTTTTCCTGCTTTCTTCCCAGCGGACTCCGGTCACCGTAAAGGCTCCCTCGCCCCCTCCTTCTTTCAGCACTTCACAACAGTAGCGTGCTGTACGCAGCGGCGGCATCTGTTTCTTGACAATCAAATCCCACATGGTCAGCTCCGGATACTCAACCTTGACATCTGGAAATGCCTCCCGTATAAACCACACCAGCTCCGGAGGATCTACTGTAGTCAAATGATAATGTGCCTGAAACTTCACATGGGCCATCTTTGCAAGCCCATAAAGCACAACACTGTCTTTTCCGCCGCTGAAGGCAAGGTAATAACCATCCTCATGATACCGGACCGCAGCATCTTCAAACATCTGAAACAACTGGATTGCCCGTTTTACCTTATCTGAAAAATCATCAAAAAGTCTGTATTGTTCCATTCTCTCCCGTCCTTCGCAATTATTCTGCTATTGACGGAAAAGCCATTCTTTCCGGTGTGTCTTTTTACGCCGCTAACCGCTCTTCTTTCAAGGCCTCGGTCCGCAGTAACCTGGCCTTTAACGGCAACCAGGAGTTTTCTCCGGGAAATGAGGGAATGGAACCTTTTTAGATTTCAAATGGGATTGTTGCATACGCTATGGGCGTTATTTTAAGAATTTGTGCATTTAAAATACGCCGGTATGGACATTTACGGTTTAATTCCTCTACCCAGTCTGAGAATATCATTTCAATCTCCAGGTCCAGATCATCATGCTCCAAACGCAGCAGGATATATTTATAAGCCTTTCGGTAATTTCCCCGCACAGTTACATAGGAATACTCTACTTCATATAACGGAGCTGTCAGCCGTCCTGTCAGGAACTGTGTTGGGTGGAGCTTTTTGATGAATTCCCGGTACTCTTCTGTTGCCGGAAGATTCCCTCCAACCCCAATCTCTGCAAACGAGGCGATATCTGCAAATTTATGTATATGCATAAACCTCTCCTATCCTAATGAAAGTCACCTTAAATGCATATAACCTTATCCTCAGCGGAACAATATCTATATGCATGATTGGATAACCGTTCATCTGCCGGAACTTCCTCTGCATTAATGGACTGTATCAAATCCGCCAGTTCCTGAGAGACTACAGCCTCCTCAGCACCCAGGGTCGGAAACAGAATCACTTCATCTACACTATAAGGAATGATTAAGAAATCCTTTCCCACATGTAATTCACAGTATCTCATGAGCCCGGGATAGAGTAAGACTTCTGCACCACAAAAGTGAATCCGATTTGTTAACACATACATCATGTCCGTTATATTCATAAGCACTGGTGGATACTTATTTACCATATTGACCAATGCCCTCTTATACAATTCCTCTTTGTCCACAGACCAATAGTTCAAATGCTTATTTGTTATCATTAAGGTTGCTGCTATTTCTTCTGTTTCTTCACATAATAATAAAAATATAACGGATAAATCCAGATATGGAATGTTTGGGATGTTCTCCAGCATAGAAGCGTTGTCGTGGGTATTTACCAGTTTACACATGATTTTGTCTTTGATTTTTTCAAAACTCATATCATTTACAATCTCCTGCATACCAGCCGGTATATCTGGCGCCGATGCATAGCATTCCAAAATCTCATCAATAATCGCTTTAAGCCCTGTTCCTTTTTTGTAACACTCAAAAAAATCTTTCAAGTGAAAAGAGGGGCGAAACTGCTGCCCCTCTTTTTCAATGCACAACTGTGTCTGGACTATGCCATTGTTGATAACCGGTTTCAGAACATGCACATGGAAACCGGCCCCTAATCTTTTGGCTACTTCAGAGCTGACAGCTTCGGCAAATTTTTCTAATGTCATCATGATGTGAATCTCCTTTTCAATTTAGAATTTCGTTTCACAGTGGAATGGTCACAGTTTAAAATATCTGCGATAGCCTCTATACTGTAACCCTCGCTTCTCAGTTGCTGTATAACTTCTTTTCTCTCCTTTCTTGTTGACACCCGCACAATTTTGGGATGCTTCTTTTTTAAAATTTTTTGGGAAATCGGATTATTCAGGCCATGTTCATACAGAAACCGGGCCTCCCTTGCATTGACTCCCATTAAGATTGCAATGATAAGGCAATGATATCCCTCCGGATTGTAAGAATCTCTCATCCGCTCCCTCCTTTCCGCCTTCTGGCTTCTTCCTCCTTTCTGCAAACAAAAAAAGAGACACCAAAACAATTCATTTTGATGTCTCTTCATTCCCGCAGCACAATAGCTGCTCTTATTCTGTTACTTAAAAATCCTGCTTCCAGTTTTTAATGCCGGAACAAAAACTTTTTGTAATCCTTGGATTACATAAATCAGCTTTCTCACTCATTTTACCACTATATATAGTTTTTGTCAACTTCATTACGCTATATATTGTGTTGTTCTCCTGTCTGTTCCAGTACCAGCTGTTCCAGGTTTTCGCTGATATAAAATCCGTTCTTTTTCATTTTTTCGAGAACGGAAGCAATCTCCGGAATAATCCCCTCTCTCTTGGCTTTCAAAAGGACTCCGATTGTTCCGGTAACTTTTAGACCCAGATATTTTGCTGTTTTTTTAGCAGCATTGTCATCAATCACGACTAAATCGTCCGCTGCCCCCTCCTGGGCCAGAATCATGACTTCCACTTCTCCATCGTGAAGCTTCGCCTTATACATCTTTTTATCTGACTGGTTTGCGATTCTTTCCACATGTATCCAATTCAATGCAGTCTTTAATACCTGACATGCCGAATCGTCTTTCTCTGTCACCTCACGGTATACAGCCTCCGGGATATAAATCTCTGCATAGAGCGCCTTCAGTATATCCAATAATCCAATATTACAAAGTACAATGATGGGGGTGGAATTTACAATCACTCTACGCATTCTCCAGTTCCTCCAAAAACTCTGCTTTATTGTCAAACTGGAAAATACTGACCTTCCGCTTTCCCAGATATTTAATAAATTCTTCTTCTGTCATACCGGCTATCTGGGCACAGTATCCTATGGACACATTATTCTGCGTATAATATCCTACTGCTACCATACATCTGGCAAATGCAGCGGCCTCCTCCTCACTCATATGTGTATCATACATAACTGCATCCGGTATGCGGATTGAGATCTGGCACATAGAAGCCCTCCTTTCTGTTCCAGACAATTTATGCTTTTACAAATCTAATATATCATATCTGCCCTTCTTATTCAAGCAAACAACTTTTACAGGACCTTTAGAACTAAATCATCCTGCCGTTTTCATAGGTTCCTCATCTTCCCTATGGATACAAGTGAGCAGTTTGTCGGCTGCTCCCTGTATCTCATTCTTTAAAAGACCATACAAGCTGGTAAAGTTTCCAATCCTATTTTCCCGAAATGCATACTCTGACTCAAACGCGCGTATATAAGCGTCTGTCTTGCAAAATAGGATAAACAGATCTTTATCATTGATGTACAGACTGGCTTTTTTGTCACAGATATAACTGTTCTTTTTACAATACCGGCCGCCATTGGAATTTTTCATTGCAATGCCGCGTCCGTTTTGTATTTCTACAAACCATGGATAATTACGTTTATTCCCCTGGGAATCAGTATCATACCGGACAATATTAAGTTTTGTGACAATACTGTAACCCTCCTTATCTGGATTACCAAAAATCTTTTCCTGGGGATAATCAAATTCCCACAGATGATTAAAGAGCGCCGAGTATATGTATTTAGCTTCTTCCGGGCTGATATTGGCATAGACACTCACTGTATTATCCCCTGTTCCTTTGCTGTAATCCAGCATATTAAGACGGATTAAGGACCTTTCCCCAACTTCTGACACGTCTCCGGACGCATGGATATGAGCCGGAAATAAATATGACGCTGGTTTTAAATTATCCATGAGCTCTAACAGTGCCTTATCTGTTTTATACACTGCAATCTGACCGGATACTACGTTAGACCAGTCTCGTTCTTCCCTTTCTGCCATATGTCTCCTCCTCTACCTGATGAACCGGGCGATGAGGCCTGCCAGTTTGACTGGCATTGTATTGAAATCTGCAATATTCAGAAATCCATCTTTGTATATTTCCTCAATCATCTCACGGTCATCACCGATTGCCGCGGAAAACAACTTAACTCCTCTTTTTTCCAGGCTATATTTGGCTTCTTGCAAATCTGCTTTTGCAATTTCGCCTTTATATCCTTGGGCATAAGGCTGTCCATCTGAAATCATTAACAATATTTTTATATCCTCTGGCCGGTTTAGCAGTTTTTGTCCTACAAATCTAAGTGCTACTCCATCTCTATTACAATCATAGGTACTAACACTCATGATTCTTAAATAATCCTGATTGTCTACAGAATCAAAATCTGCAAAAGAGTAAATGTCTACCACTTCCGTATATCCCGTATCATGGGTTGTATGGCCATATAGCATAACCGGTATTCCCAGATTCCGGCAAAACGTATACATGACAAGACCCGCTTTTTGTGCAGACTCAATCCTGCCACCGGATGACATGGAACCTGAAAGGTCAAGCAGAACCGCAAATGCGATTGAAAATCCTTCTTCCGGTTTTATTGTTTTTTCAAAAATCTTATCATCCAGCCGGTACAGATTTCCACGGCTTAAACGTTTCCCCATGTAAAGACCTGATTGCGTACCTCCCTCCAACCGCTCCAGCACCTCTTCAAGCGATGCTTCCAGCCGTTTTGAGATTCTGTTTATTTCTGGAGCAATCATTTTATATTCTTTTTCCAATCGCAGGGGAACTGTTGTCATCCGGTGCATTTCAATCACTGAATCTTTGTGGATACCGTCCAATTTAAAAGCTGCTGCCTCCTCCTCCAGATTCCTTTTTAAATCCGATTCCTCGTCCTGCAGAGACTTCTCCTCTGCTATTTTCTGCAAAAGATTAGATAATGTCTCATCCATCTCCGGTCCTTCCTCTGTTTCCTCTTCTCCTCCTTCCTGCCTCTGCCCATCTCGCATTTTCTCAAGCGCATTTTCTAATTCTTCGTTCTTACCGTCCTGATTTTGAGATTCCGGTTCTCCTTCCAGCTCCCCGTCCCAGCCTTCAATTTCCTCTTCCACTTCATTCTGTTCTTCCGAAGCACCGATGGTCTCTGAAAGTGCCACCCATAACATTTTCCGCTTTAAATACTCCTGAATTTTCTTACTCAGTTCTTCCTCCGAAAGCCGGTTTATTTCATTTTTCAGGCTCTTTGCCGCTGTTTTAATGGCCTGTCTGATGTATTTCCACAACTTTAGCATCAGGCGGTTCGTAGCATAAAAGCGAATATCCGGGTCAGCGCTTACCACTGCCTCATCAATGATTTTGCGGCAGGAATTTAAGCGGGAACAATACTGTTTATCATATTCTTTTTCTACCTCTGTCCTTCCGGCTCTGGCATAGCGGAAAATCATATCCAGCATAATGGTCAGTCCATCGCTCTTTTCTGCCTTACGCGCTTCCTGCGTTGGAATATGATGAATGATAAGCGCGGCATTACGTTGAATTCCATTTTGAATACTGCCCGGATACTTCTGGCACATAAAACTTTCAATATACACATCTTCCAGTACGTTATTTATATAAGAAGCGGTTTTCTGTATCACCGAGGCCGCTACCACGTTATGGGCATTTAAGTATCCTTTCATCTCCTCCCAGGCTTTTCTTTCGTATACCAGCTGCACCTGTGGAGGCTTTGGATACACACGCCATCTGGAGAATCCGCTTACATACCGGCCCCGCCGTTTGAAATCCGAACATCTAAGATGGCCGCATTCATGGGCTATAAACCCCTCATGGCTCTTTATTTTAGACACCCGGCTCGTCATCAGATTTGTGATTGGATTAGCCGTATTTAAGTAGAGGAGCCGTCCATTTGTAAACGCAATCCTGGCGTCATCGGACTCTTCATAATCCATGAACAGGGTAATATCATTCTTCTGTCCCAACAATCTGACAGATCTTAACATGGTGTCATGATAGGATTGAGACAGAAAAAGGTCTTTATCCGTCAGCCTTCCCATTCTATTTTTTATTCGATTACGTTTTTGCTGCACTTTTTTATTCATTGGTTCCTCCTCATCTTTTTATGCCGCCTGCGCCTCTGTGAACGCGGGTATCACCAGTTTTTTATAAATTTCCTCCCTTTCCTCTGGTTCCGGCGCTGCTTTCGCAACGAGCGTGCATTTTGCTGCTTTCAATATATCCTTCTGTACAAGGTAAGCCCACACCCAGTCCTCATATTCCCGGTATCCGCATACTCCTCCCGTAATCATTTCTGTATTGCAGTGTTTTTGTACTTCACAAACAATATCCGCCATTTTCTTTAAGAAAGTCTCATCGTCAAATTTCACTTTCTTCTTGACCCGAGCTACCATTGCCTCCGCATTGAGCGGCTCTAAGTAATGAACCATACGCATTCTGGACAAAACGGATTCGTTAAATCCCCGGCACCCTTTATATCCCATATTAGTTGTAATGAGGATTACTGTGTCGGGATGCCGTTTCACCACTTCTCCACTGGTCAGTGTGATTGTCGCACCTTCATCCAGCAGTCCATTTAACTTAACCAGAGTACCTGGTTTGGTAATAACAGAAGGCTCCTGTATTTCCACCAGTGATGGTCTTCTGCACCCAGTCACAATAGGAGACTCTACCATGACAAATTTCTTATCATCCTTCCCATTTTCAAATCCATTTTGATAAAACATGGTCAGGATTTTTCTAAACGCTTTTTCTTCACTGATTTCGTTGTCGTACAATCCGCATATCTGCGCCAGAGCGGAAGCCGGGTCCATGATTAGATCCTGATACGTTGGCATGGGAATTTGAATTTTTCCCGGCCGTTCACCTGTATTGGGAACCATGGAAGATACCAGATCCACTTCATCTGTTCCCTCGCTGCATGTAAAAGCATAGTACGGCAATCCTAACAACTGTGCTATAATTTTTGCGTTTGTTGTTTTACCTGTGCCAGCTTCCCCGACACTAAGGAAAACCCGCATGGGGCTGTTGATAACCGCATCCATAATCTCCTGTGCTTCTGCTGATACATTGTATTTTTCTGGCAGCTTTGGAACCAGTTTTTTTTCCTCATCGGTAAGCTCAAATTTGCGGTCATAGTGCTCTTTTAATTCTGCTATTGTTCGTTCACAGTCCTTACATTCCAGAACCTGAAATTTTCCATATATCGTCTCGGTCAGGTTATAATCTCCATCGGCCAGTTGACTGGTAAGAATTAACGGTACATTTCCAGACGCAATACTATCCCCGTCAAACAAAATACCAGACTCACCGAGAGACGCACTATTGACAATTCTTCGGTACAGATTGTCACAGCATAGAAAAGCCAGGTCCGTTGCCTTATCCGAATCCGGATATCCATTTTTTATCTCATCGTTTAACAGCAAGAAGGCTTTGGAAAATTCATCGTCATGAAGAGAACCTTCTGCTAAGCTTGCAAAAATGAACATCATGATAATTTCCCTGCCGCTTGCCCCCCGCTCACCAATCTGCGGATATGCCGCCAGTGTTGTTCCGTTCTTTACAATCCCTTTCCATTTACCATCCTGTGGATGGTACACACCGATTCTTATTTCAGAACCGGCAGCCACAGGCTTTGCGTACTCCATACAATACCATTTAACCGTTCCCGACACTGTCTGTACACCAAATGCGCCTTCCTGGTCTCCTCTTATAATTGCAGATACGGCCAGCAGTGCTTTTAAAGTGGGAGCGTGCAGGGTTGCACGCTTCATTCTTGACATATGGTTATGGACGGAAAGACAGGATGCCTCCGTTGTGTCTTTTTTCCCGCGTTTTGCAGCCACGCCCGCAAATGGTTCCGGCAAAATTCTGGTAAATGTCCAGTTTTCAAAAATCTTCATCATCTTTTGATTTCCTCCTTCTTATGCAGCCTCTTGTCCGGGAATCAGCCCCTGTCTCTGTGCCTCTGCACGCAACCTTACTGCCAACAGGGTATTCCTCTTGCCGATATCACTGTTGGAAATTGCCATATAGAGAGCTTTCTTTGATCCAACAAGATGAACCCGAAATTCTGCCCGCGTGACTCCTGTATAATAAATATTTCGCTTTAACATCGGCCAAAAGCAGGTAAGTACTGGGATTATCACAATTGGGAATTCAGCTCCTTGTGATTTATGTATACTTGTTGCATATGCTAACTCAAGGATTGATAACTCATCTTCCTGATATGTTTTAATGACATCTCCAAAATCCACGGTCATTTCCATTTCCCCAGCCTTTGATTTTCCAATCTGGACAACCCTTCCAATATCTCCATTAGCAATCTCTTCTGTATTATGCGTCTGCATAACCCGATCACCAACACGGAACAAACCGTACTTGGTTTCCCACTCCGCTTTATCAACAGCAAATGGATTGGCAATTCCCTGCAGCCGGTTATTTAAAGCAGTTACCCCTGCCTCTGTTTTAGCGCGTAGAGGTGATAATACCTGAACCATATCCAAATTACCGCCGTTTCTTTCCAATTCCTCCTGATATATTTCCGAAATCTTTTCTGCAGCATCATATGCGTCTTCCACATAGGTAAAGGTAAAATCATCTCCATAAAGAAGATTCTTTTGATTTCTGTTTATCAAATCCGCATTCCATATGATATTTGACCCCTTCGCCTGCCGGAAAAACTCGTCCAGAACCGTAACTGGAATCACATCGGAGACAATTAATTCTCTAAATACATCTCCCGGTCCCACCGATGGAAGCTGATCCGCATCACCTACCAATATAAGTCTGGCTCCTGTCTTGATTCTTGAAAACAGCATACTGGCAAGCTTCATGTCGGACATGGTAAATTCATCCGCAATAATCAAATCCTCTTCGAGGATTTCGGGTTCCATATTGTCCATCTCATCATCCGTTACATATAATGCTTTGTGGATTGTAAAAGCCGGATACCCAGTGCTCTCTGAAAGTCTTTTCCTGGCTCTGCCTGTAGGTGCGCAAAGTAGTACAGACTTATTTTTTTCCAGACGTTCAAATATCTGAAGAATAATTTTGAGGATGGTAGTTTTTCCTTTTCCAGGGCCGCCAGTGATGATGGATACCTGGGACCGAAATACCATTCGGACTGCCTCCTCCTGTTTTTGTGCAAGCGTCATTTTACTTTTTGCTAAAACAGCCTCTAATTCCCGTTCAATATTATATGTGTTCCCCGGTGAACGGAGCAGCCTGACAAGATGATACGTTGCCTCTTTCTCCGCCTCCCGGTATGCCTTTAAATAAATAGCCGTTCCATCTGCCTCCAGAAGCTTATCCTTCATTACCAGCTCATTTCCTGCCAGCTTAATCTGTCCGCGCCTGACTGTATCAGTTGGAAAGCCTGCATTGAGCACCTTATATGCCATATCGACAATGATGGTACTGTCTAAATACAGATTTCCTTCTTCAGCGCCCTTTCTCAAAACATATTGAATAGCCGCTTTAATCCTTTCAGGCTCATCCGGAGCGAGGTCTTTACTGGCTCTGGCAATGGGATCAACGGTAATAAAACCAAACCCTTTGATTTCACAAAGACGGTATGGGTTTTCCTTCAACAGTGTCACTGCTTCCAGACCAAAATGCTGTTTGATTTTTTCGGCCTTTTTGGGTGTGACGTGGTAAGGTGCAAGATACGCCATTAATTCCCTTAATTCCGCACTCTTCTGATAGGATTCAATAATAAATTCCAGCTTCTGTTCAGTAATTCCCTTAATAGCAAGGAGTTCATTGGGATGATTCTCCATAACAGTAAAGGTATCAGTTCCGAATCGGTTGACAATCTCTCTTGCCATAACCGGGCCGATGCCCTTAATCAATTCGGAGGACAGATAACCGATAATTCCCTCCCGGCTTTTGGGAAGGAGAACCCTGGACCAGTCAACACCGAACTGAAGGCCATATTTCTCGGACCTTTTCCAGTCTCCCTCCATCTCAATCTCTACATTATCCATACAAGGAAGTTCTTTTCCAAATGCAGTGAATGTCACCTCTGTTCCATAATTGGATATGACTGCTTCACTTGGAATACTATCCAGCTCCATACTGCTGTATTCAGCCACGGTATAACCATTCCCCGGGTTTATATACAGTCGGCTCTTAAATTTACATACCATCGGTTCTCTTCCTCCCGCTTACCTTGAAACATAAATGTATCTCCCATCATTGACTGCATAAAATCCGTCCTGCTTTAAATATTCGGTAATAGTATTGGCTTGTGCGCCCGGATATCCAGGAAGATTGCCAGCCCGTCTGTAACCCTTTGGGGTGCGGATATTACAGACACCATCGGTACGAATCCAAAATTCATTTTTTCCATGTGCAAATATATTGGTAGATATCGCTTTGATTCGTTCCCTTCCGCACCGTGTATACCATTCATATACCGGGTTGTACGTTTCGTCCTGACCATTATTTCCATCATCCGGACCTTCCTCGGCCGCTCCACTTCCACTGCCAGACTGCTCTTTTTCCTCCGATGATTTTATTATCCTGATTCTCCATTTTTTTATGATAAGCAAGTAATACACTGCAAATGGAATCCCAATCGATACCGCATTCACAATAAGTCCCAAAATCATGGGAGCTGCCAGCTGTAACATCACGGCCCCCGCTGTGCACATAAAAAATACCATGATAAATTTCTGTACTTTCTTTTCATTCATCTTCGTTTATCCTCCAAAAGCAGGCGGCTAGAATGCGCCATCACATCCTAGCCGTCTGTATTCATACTGGTAAATCAATTAAACGGAAGACCTTCTTCCATTCCATTCGCTACATTCATAAAGTCATCGCCGGCAGCTGCCCTCGCAGCCCCTCGCTGGGATGCGCTTCTTCCTACCGCGCTTCGGCTAGGTGCCTGACGCTGTGATGTATTTCTGCTGGCAGCCGGTTTTGCGGCGCCCTGATTCGTAGCTGGCGCTGCTGCTCTGGATGCCGCAGTGGCTGCTCTGGACGGAGCCGTGCTCTGCGCCTGCCCATTATCTGTCTCTCTCTTTCCATCAGCGAACTCAACATCGTCCGCTTTCAAAGAAACGCCATATACCTTTTCTCCCTTTTTATTTGTGTAGTTATCATTCTGCATTCTTCCGCTTACCACCACACGCATACCACTGTACCAATACTGTTCCACAAACTCTGCTTTCCTATCGAATGCCACACAGTTAAAAAAGTCTGCTTCTGGTTCTCCCTCTCTCTTTGGTATCCGGTCCACCGCCACAGTGAATCTGGCAATCGACATCTGGGCTTTCTCTGAAAAACTCACCTCCGGATCCCTTGTCAATCTTCCCACAAATATACATCTGTTCATTTGTTATCCTCCTTCGTTTTTATACAAACCCACTTTGGGATTGCTCCATTTTAGCTTCATGCGCAAAAATAGACACGGAAAGATGGTTTCTCTCCCTGCCTTTTTATACGGCAATGCCGCCTTCTCCTGTATCATCTGTTCCCCAGATTTCAGCCATCTCCTCTGGAAAGGCTACTGCAGCCACATCCCGGTACCGTCTTGCTCCTTCATCATTC
The DNA here is from genome assembly GCF_046966825.1 of Hungatella sp. Taxonomy (NCBI): domain Bacteria; kingdom Bacillati; phylum Bacillota; class Clostridia; order Lachnospirales; family Lachnospiraceae; genus Hungatella; species Hungatella sp. Next base: position 47,780 of record NZ_JBKVCZ010000002.1, read on the forward strand.
AACGGGGCCTCCAATGAAGCTTTCGACCAAAAGATTGCTTCTTCTTCCGGTACATGATAGGGACCTGTGAGAAATCCTCCGTAATTCCACCGGGGTACGGAAGGCTCTAAAATCGCTTCCAGCTCCCCCTTTGTATCTGCATTCAGTATCATCTGACTTTTCTTTAACATAATCCCAACCAACAGGACAAATGCAAAACACTCTGCTCCGTATCCATTGACACGTCTTCTGATACTTTCTAAGGCGCTACAGGCACTAAGCTTCATTCTCTCTGTTTTTGTCTCATCACTACGCAACTCTTGTTCCGTATGACGGCAAATTGCTTCGATGATGAATTGTTCTGTCCATCCCATCATATCCAATCTGCTCCTCTTTTTTCTTCAGGCCAGACCACCAGTAATCATCAATTCCCTTATCATTTCCAGCCCAAATCCCATCTTCTCTCTGGTCCCAAGTCTTGCGGATGCATTTTAAGTTTAGCCGGTCACAGCTCTCATAGAGCCTGCAGCAACCCGCACGAATCTGGTCCCGCTTTTTCCGTTTCTCTTCACAAATCTTCCTTCCATAGTAAAGGTCCTTGTTCTTACATTTACCACAAGTAGAGGACTTATAATCACCATAGCAGTCGATATCCATGAATTTGTCCATGTCAAAGTATTCCATAACCATCTCAAGACCGTTCTCCTTTAGGACTGCCAAGGCCTTCTCAAGGCTCTTATACTGGTTTACTCCCGGTGTCCCCAAAAAGCTGTATCCGGATAAAGCATGAGCGACAATCGGTTTTAATATTCCTTCCGTTACCCGTACCGTCTTGTCAAATGGATTTCCAACAAAACTGACCGGACTCTTACTGCCGGCACCACGTTTTTTATTGGTACTGCTTAACCACAAATACTTTTTATCATCATGGGGAACATCCAACCGTATCTGAAAACCTTCAATCTTTCCGGATATACTGTAAGCCGGGCATAGGATTCCCTGGTTATTCCGATATAACGCAATATCCCAGTTTTGGTTTTGATTCATGTAAAATCCCGGTATGCCCGCAAGAGAATATCCTTCTTTTATCAGCCTCCTTGCGAGCCCCTCAGTCCCATGAACTGGAGTACTGCGAAAATGGAATGCCTCAATCTGGTTGCTTGTCAGTCCCCGGTCCATCAGTTTTCTCCGGTGAGTTTCCGACAGGGACAGCATCTCTATGAGTCTCTGATAAATCTGACTTCGTTTCTCAAGACTTGCTGTTTCTTCCTCCTCTATCTGTGTCACCATTCCTGTGAAGCTGCTGTCATAGCTGTTTCTGCAGCCAGCGCCCTCATGCAGCGCCGTCTTAATTTCACGATAGGCAATTTTATACCGATCCACACCACAAATTCCCATCAGGTCTGCATAGAGTGTCAGCATATTTCCATGAGCGCCGCATTTAAAGCAGTGATAGGTATTTGCCAGCTCACCGTCTTTTACAATACGGAAATTCATTTTTCCTCTGGTATCGCCACAGAACGGACATACGACATTAAAGGAATTTCCTTCCGTCAGCCTCTTAATTCCCAACAAATTTGCTACATCTGATATGTTAAACATCTTTTAAGGATTCTCTCCCGCTGCTTTCACCATGCGGCCTACAGCGTGCTTAAAAGCAATCTGGCGCCTTGTCGGATTGTTTCATTTCTGCCGCGGTAATTATAGGCTATCCACTCCAACGCCTTCACCCCTTCTTCTCCCTGATAGAGCAGCTCACTCAGACATTTATTGTTATAGATACCAAATGTGCAAACAATATTGCCAGCTTCCTCAATTGTCATATTTACAGCCGGCTGCGGGCTTACTTCGTTTGGCAGATTCACCATCGTCCCATTCTCCGGCATGATATGGCGGCTCGGAACCGGACGGTTCGTGTCTCCCTTATCTGCCTTCTGTTTATCTTTTGCAGACTTCTTTCTGGTCTTTTTTGCATCTGATTCCATACCCCCATCTTGTTGTTTTGCTGTTTCTTCCGCATCCGTTTCCTCCTGCCCTGATTCTGGGTTCATCTCTGAATCATTCATCATGGAACGTTCTTCAGATGCATCAGCTTCGCTCTCCTCAACTTCCTCCATCGGTTCTTCCTCCGGTAATTCATCCGGTTCTTCCTGTCCGCCTTCCATTTCAGCGTCCAGTTCCATATCGGTTATTCCAGAGGCATCTCCTGCTATCCCTTCTGAATCCCGATCTGAGAAATCATATGCATCAGAGGACAAGCCATCATATTCCGGTATGCTCCCATCATATGTATCCGGTGGAATATCCCGCATATCCGGGTCTACACCGCCCTGGTCGATACAGTATTTATCCATTAGGTAGTATTTCATGGCATATGTGAGCGCACTGCCTTTTGCTTTCTCCGGCATTTCATGGGTACCGATAGCGTGGATTGTAACGGTTACCTCGTCTTCTGGCTTCTCTGCATTAATCCACTTTAGTTCTAAATCTGCCTCATACAGCCACATTTGACAATATGCTAAGAATTCAACATAGACAGGGTCCCCATTCTCGTTTCTCTTTGAAGCGGATTCCGAAACAATTTCAAAGTTCACATTCCATCGGTTCATTGCCGGGGTCAGATAGCGGAAAATATCATCAATCTTTATAAAATCGTAATTCACGTCCTCACTATATGCGCGTTTTACCAATGCAGGTATTTCCGAGCGAATCTTTACCATTTTTTCCTGTAGTGTTAAAATCTTTTGTTCCATGTTCATTCCCTTTCTTAACGTGTGATTTGTATTCCATCATAATTGTCTCCACCCGGCCTCTTAGTCCATATGCCAAATCTCGTACCATCTCAAAATCCATATCCACAAACAATGCCTGATGGAGTTTTTCCTTTACCTTTGCCTGAGTCACAGCCTGCTGCAACTCAGTAAATAAGCGAGATTCTTCACTCGCAAGCACATAACCGCCCTGACCGGAATATACCACATCACATAAGTATTCCTTCGCAGTATCTGTTAGCTCACAGGACCAGTCATTCGGAGTTATATGGCCGGCAAAACCGCCTTTTTCCCGTTTCAGCTTTCTTAGCCAAACTCTAAGCTTTAATTCCAGAAAATGTCTCTCATTATCAGTCAAAATTCCTCCTATGTTATAGTAAGACAGAGGGTATTGATGCAATCAGACTGGCAATACGGTAGGATTCTCCCTGTATTTCTTTTTCCTCTTTTACCACCCAGTCACACCATTCCACTGCGAACCGAGTCAATATCTGCTGAAGTGTACGGTCCTCTTTTTGCATAGCAACCAGGAACTGGCGAAATGGATTGCAAATTTCCCATTCTGTTTTAGATAAATATGCTGCAAACAGCCGTTCAACTGATTCCGTCTGGTGGCCGCTGACCGAAACTTCATTGGGTGCAGAATCCCCATACGTGACCCAAGGCCATAAATTGGTCTTTGAAAGCTCTGGTTTCAGTTTACAGGACAATTTCACACTGCCCTCATTTCGTTCATCCCACTCACTACTGGAGGATAAACATATAAACCACTGCCCAATCAACATCATAAAATTATGCCTGATTCTGTAGTCTTCCTTTAACATAAGCCTCATAAAATCCGTATGGTCCACAATAACAACATTGAGATATCGGCCAACCAAGATTTCCTGTACCTTCTTTCCATCTATCACAGATACCATTTCTTCTGGCTGTCTCATTTCTTCGTCCATTTTCATTTTCCTCCCCTAACTTGCCTTATCCTCTTTAATATAAAAAGACTGTGAGGTATTTGTCTGCGCATACTCTCTGTAAATATCCGGATGCATAAGCTGCAGCACCTCCAGGCTGTCTTTATTGATGGAAGTTGTAACCTTCCTGTTATAGCCGGCCAAATATCTGATATTACCAGTTTCCAGTACCGCTTCCTCAGCGCCCTCCATGGCTTCCTTTATTGGCGCATAGGCAATTTTCATCTGTTCATCTATCTGATCCATTTGGCGCTTCAATTCTGACTTCCGTTTTTTCAGTTTCAGATAGGACGTCATGTTTGCCGCATATGATGGTGGGAGTACAATTTTTTTATTCTCCTGCACACCATAGCGTCCCAGAATGCTTTTAAGCATTAAGTCAGCCTTCTCCGTATACTTAGGTGGTTTTCTTAAAGCAACACACTGATTCCAGAAATACGATTCCTGCCGAATCAGTTCTTCTTCCTGTGCCAAATCACGCTCCAGGCGCCGTATGATAAGAGAACCCTCATGGTTACCATGAAGGCAGAGAAAAATTATGCCATCTACGTTAGCCACACTCATATAATGAATGCCCTGGAGAACATAGTGCGGCGGAATATTTCCACCTTCCCAGCCATTCATGTGGCGGTAACTGAACGAGGTTTTGCACTCCAACAAATAGATCTTTTCATCAAGCTTAACGAAAAAATCAAAATCAGCTATCATAAACGGATACAGCGGATGCCGGAACATTTTACGCAAAGCATACGGTCTGGTATCTGTGCGTTTCATAAAAATCTGAACCACCAATTCCTCCAAACGCTTTCCGATTTCCTTTGCTACCCAGCCATCATCATTCTGTTCTTTGATTTTTTTATGTACCTTCTCTTCATATAAATCCCTGGCTGTTTTCCATGGCGAGATGCCGCACACGGCCGCCGCATCACTCCCCCCAATCCCCAGTGTTCTGTATAATTTCCATTCGTCATGGGATAGGGTTGTTATATCCTCCACCAGCACATCTGGTTCATAATTCAGGTTCAGCATATTGTCTCCTTTCTGACAGAACAGTAGGGGTCCCTGCCCTGCCTTATTTCTTTCATTAGTACAGAATTGTTCCTGGGATATCATATTCATGGAAACGATAGGTCAAGCACCGTGAAACCATCTCTTCCAAATCGGTTAATGCCTTTGCACCCATTCCATTGCTCTGTGCCAGAAAAATCGCCTCACAGATTCCACAATAAATATCATAGCCATTACAGATTCCCGGTCCATGTCCGGCCTTAAACTGTTCTACCGTCTGGGCTGTCAGCGCCTTACTGATACCAGCCTTAATCATAACACTAGCCATAACGTTAGCCGGATAGCTGGCATATACATGAAACAGCTTTGACAAATCACCAATGGCCTCCTGATATCTGGCAAATATCTGTCCCATATTCTGAGAGAAATCTTCTATGGATGCATTATTTGTATGCTCCAATTTCAATGGTTTTCCTAAAATCAACGGCTTCTTCTCTGCTCCCAGCAGAAGAGAATAATAGATATTCGCACCACTTACGCCAACATCGGATGTCTGGACACGAATCAAAGCTGATAATACGTTATCTGCCTGTAAGCCATACTGGAGCAGCAGTTCCCGGTATGTATCCAAGAGCCCTTTTTCTTCCAATTCCCAGGACGCCATTGCCAGAGAATGACTGAACAGGCCGTTTGAAAAGGTAGCCTTGTCATAGTTTTCTGCAACATAGATAGATGCTACTTCAAATAATTCCGGCATTGGCAGGACGGAATAGTCACTTGGGTCTCCGCCATGTACCGCGCGCACCTTTCCTTCATGAATTCTCACAAGTGCATTTCCCTTTGTCACTTTCAGACAGTCATTTAATACCTGGGCTAATTTCCCCTTCGGCAAATCCAATAGCGCAGAACCTGCAATCCTGGCCCTGCTCTCGATTGACTTCATGGTGGTCTGTCCGACCGGATAATAGGTACTGCCAAGGCATAAGAACAGGCCGGAATTCTTCATTGTATCTTTTATGATTTCCTCTTTCTCGTCCATGTCCTTTATCTTCTCGCAAATCTCTGGTTCTTCCTCTCCGGCAATCACAAGAACGGTATTGGTGGGATGTTTCTGCCATTCTGCCCCGCACTCAATCCCATCCAAAAATTCGAGAAACTCTTCCTTATCACAGAATGTCTTTGAAAAATCATCTGCAAAATTCATATGCGCCCTCTCCTTATAAGTTAATTAGAACAGATACAATATGGCCTCCGCTGATAACAAACTCATAGCCATCCTTTCCCATCTCAACCATTTCGCCGATTGTGAGCTGGTCTCTCCCTGCATTATCCCATCTTGCTTCTAACTTCATTTGTTTTCCTTCCTTTCTTTTATTTTTGTCCAGGCCTTATGCCTGAAAATCATCATTTTTTGCTACATGCAGTTTCTTATCCGCCCGGTCAAACAAATATACAAGGTCAGAAAGCTTCACTCCTTTATTTTCAATATTTAAGGCATGTATCACAGCTTTCCAATCCGCAATAGAGGTTCTATTTTTTCTGGACGGAATTAATATAATCTCATGAATGTCTACCGGAAGTATAAGGAGGCTGTCATTGCAGCTCTCTGAAATCTGTCCCAACAGATGATTGTCAATCATATTGCTGGCTCCATACCGGCCACTTTGATTTGACAGCACATACATAGGGTTCTTCTGTTCCTGATGGCTTTTGATAGATTGGAGCATCTCACCAAATGTGTTTCCTATTGGAACTGATATCACCTTCCAGTCCTTAATTTCAACCATTTCAATCACCGGCGGATTGAGATCTATATTTGACTTTGCCGTTTCCAGCACGTCCTGCAGCTTCACTTCCCACCGGTCTAAATCCTCGTTTACCACGGTTCTAACATACGATTCTCCATCCACCGTAATAAAAATCAAGAAGTACGCCACCATATCGTAGTATCTGATATTCGGTATATACTTCAGCACTTCCTCATTGTCTCCGCGATTGGCCAATGCACAAACAAGATTGTTTTTTACGTTGCTAAAGCTATCTCCTGTAAGATATGGACCATTTAAGAATTCACTCTTTTTTTTGTACTCTTCTATCACTTTTGTTACCGCCCTTTGAATGTCTTCCTCATTATCCAGCCAATGAAACTCACTGCCGTTTAGGTATATCCAAATTCCAGCTGATTCACCGGATTTTTGGACTCCAACCCGGAGAAATTCCTCGTCCTGTTTTTCCATTCGCTGCGGAAATGTCACTTTATATTCCGCACCCAAGTTCTCCTTTAACTTCTCTTCAAAACTTGTCTTACGGGTTTCCATGTTCATTTTTTCTTTCTCCTTTTCTTTTTTTAGCAAAAAAATAAGACACCAGAAACTTCTTCAAATTTCTGATGTCTTACTTACAAACAGAGATTGCTTCTCTGCCTGGCTTTCTTATGTTAGGCTCATGCCTGAAAAACTTAGCTTCCGGTTGCCCGGAACAAACATTCCAATGCGCTTAGTAAAAAAGCGGCACAAATCAATGTCATGTTTATTTTATCACTATATATAGTGTTTGTCAATATTCCAGTTCTATATATAGTTATCCAATTCAATGTGATTGCTAAATCGTAGCATCATACAATCTGTTTATATCCTCTCCTATAGTTTATCTCTATCCAGCTAAGCAGCTTTTTCTCTCCCAATTCCTCCATACAGAAATCATAAAGCCTGGGATTATATGCTTTCAGCCTTACGAATTTTTCAAAGCTTGTCAGATGACAGCCCACCGGACAGAACAGACAGCCGGTTCTTTGTTCTCCTGTGCACTTAAACGGCCCACATGATGGAAAGAATCCAATCTGACCGGGAACTTGCCCCACTTCGACCACCTCACCATAAGGCTCTGCAATTTCTAACTGTTTTTCCACTGTATACCGGAGCACATCCTGTGCTCTCCAAAATCCCATTGGCTTACTAAGTGGCCTTTCGCTTTCAAAGCTATTACAGCCAGTACGAAGATATGCTTCCTTGCGCCTGGCAGATTCCTCTGCCATAAGTGCTAAAATGGGATGCCGTCCAGTCTGCTTCTCATACAGGGCAATCGGCTCCTCATTCTGCTTAACACAGTAGTAGTGTGATATCAGAATATCCGATTCATACAGTGGTAGCCATTTTGTATACCCCTGCCGATACTCAGATTTTTTTCCATTCCGATCCAATCCATGCAACTTGTTGAGGGCCCATTCCTTTCCCTGCCTCGCATACCAGATGGTTTGCGCTACATCCTTGCCGGGAAAGCACCAGCCGTATTGTCTGATAATGTCCTTTAACCCCATTGTTGGTTTCAGCATAACCACGTTATCAAACTTTCCTACAAAACTCCGAATCTGGGGGTATTCCAGCCAGGTATCAACAAATACGGCAAGTATCCGATTGTCTATCTGCCTTGCAATATCCATGAGTACTGTGGAATCCTTTCCTCCGCTGAAACTCAAATAAAAGTAAGATACATTTTCGATATTAAGAAGCCAGCCTTTCTAATTCAGCCTTTACAGACTGGAAAGTACCGTGAACATAATACCGTTATGTTTGCGTGTCCCATGATGTATTGCAGGGTGTTAGGGTTCATTCCCTTATTTGCCATGTTCGTACAGTAAGTATGTCTGAATGAATGGGGCGTGATGTTTGACAACTTGTCCTTATGGATCTTGTTGTACTTCTTAAGCAGCCCACGCACCATACTTTCATAATTTCCTGCCACCTTTGGCAATCCCTCACGGTTCAAGAACAAGAAATTGCTGTAACCTTCAACAACAAGCGGTTGTGCTTTTCCTCGGTTCTTTAAAATTCGTTTAAGTGCCTGATATGCTCTTTCTGTCAATGGAAGCTCACGCTTCCCGTTTTTTGTCTTAGGTGTGGAAATATAGTAACCCACCTCTGTATCACGCAATAGCTGGTGGTCTATGTTAATCACACGGTTAGTTCAATGAAGCAAGATATACTTCAGGGTCAGTAGAAGGATAGTATGCAAACAGTATATCTTTATATACCAAATCGCCAGTAAATAAGTATTCTTTGTCTTTTTCCCAAAAGCACAAATGCCCTGGTGAATGTCCAAGTGTATGCAACACTTCAATTTGCCGTCCTCCAATATCTATCACATCATGGTCAGTTACAATTTTTGTTGGCATTCCTTGAAAAAGCTCTTAATCATATACGTTGAAGTTATTTGGTAAATCACAACGGTCTACTCTATCTATTGTAAACCAGTTATCCATAGCCTGCATACTCCCTTCAAATAAAATTTATCTTTGGATTATTGACTTTTACAAATTGAGATTTATCCTTTCAAATTCTTCAAAGCAGACGGATTATTCTCTAAGATTTCTCCAACAGTGGGACATCTCTCTAAATCCAAACAATCGCCACAAGTAGCAACACCCTTTTCTAATGCACACTGGCGAATACCACACATATTATCACAAAATACGGTTTTAATTCCGTCAACACGACAGCCTTGACAGTTAATATGCTCAGGAAGAATAGGTGCATTATTTAATTCAGCCCATAGCTTCGCAGTTTTTTTTCGTAATTCTTGGTTGTCATTGATTGTTGCAATATATGCATCACATTTTTCACAATCCAGTCCACAATATGCAATCATTTTTTTCATGGTAATGTACCCCCATAATTTCAAATTTATCAATTTCGTATCTACTTGCATTCTTCTATTTTCAAATCATTACCTTGTTGAATTTTTAGCCAACACCCCAGACAGTTAATATGTACTGTGGATAGTCTGGGGACGGCTCTATCTTCTTTCTTAGCTTCCTTGTGAATGATGTGAGGTTGCTTCCCTTTGGTGCATTCCTATTACCTCCTTATGTATCAAAACTGTTGAATTGGAATTTGTCATAATGAATTAAGGATATTATAGGTTTAAGTAGTAGCAAGACTTTGATTTTTTATCCAGATATAGCAGATAACCACTCCGATTAAGGCTATCCCTCCCGTGGTTATATATGGTAATTCAATATTGCTTTCATACAGATACCCAGCTAATAAAGGAGCAATAACTTTGCTAAGATTTCCGGCGGTACTGGCAAATCCCATCAGTGTTCCTTTATGCTGATTGTCAGTTTTTGAAAGGGTTGCGTTTAATGTGGGTACTGTAATAGCAGAAGATACCGCAAATAAGCCAAAAACCACCAACACACTAACAAACCCAGTTGTCAATACCATGGCAAACGCTACTAAGGCTTTGCAAAACATACCTATCAGTATTAGTCGCTTCTCACCAATTTTTTTTGATAAAGGACCAGTCAAAAAGCCTTGTACTACAATCAAAATACCTGCTAGAGCCATCCATATAACACCAACTTGCTTAGTGGAAAATCCAAACTTATCTACGACATACAGCCCCGTAATTCCTTGCAAGCCTGTTTGACAGAAATGCACAACGAAAATAAGTATCAAAACCATTCCTGCTGAGCCAAAAATTATACTTTTCAGGTCTGAAAAATCAAAGGTTTTTCTTTTTTCCGTCTGTCCTGAACGCTCAATTGACTCTGGCAAAAGTGTTAGAATTAGCAGAAAGGCAATAAATGAAATGCCGGCTCCTGTAAAAAATGGGAACGCAAGCGAATAGCCTGCAAGAATGCCTCCCAATAATGGTCCCATCATTACGCCAACGCTCATTGAAGCTCCAAGTTGACTCATATTCTTGCTTCTTTCTTCTTCCGAGCTGGAATCTCCAACATATGCCAAAGATGCAACGGACGTAGCAGATGACAAAATACCCGATAAACTGCGAGCTATAAATAGCGTCCAAAAGGATGAAGCCAAACCGAACAGGAACAAACTGATGGAATATCCTATAATACCAATGCTGATAATCGGCTTTCTACCAATTCGGTCGGACAGTGCACCCCAAAAAGGTGCGCATACTGTTTGTGCCAGAGCATATACGGCAGTGAGCCATCCAAGCTCACGACCGCCAGCACCTAGATTTTCCATGTAAAATGGCATGACCGGAAGAATTAAGCTATATCCTAACGCAATCACCAAAGTAGCAAGCTTTAAAGCGAAAATCGGCTTTTTATTCATCAATCGTCACCGTCCCCTCCGAGCCGTCCACCGTTATCATTTGTCCATTTTTAATACTTCTCGTGGCTGTGTGTGTCGCCATAACGGCAGGGATACCACATTCCCGTGCAATAATACTTGAATGACTGAGAGGACCTCCAATATCCGTTACAATTCCACTTGCAGAGGCAAATAAGGGTGTCCAAGCCGGAGTTGTAGTAACGGCAACCAAAACACTTCCCGGCTGGAAATTTTTAAAATCTGCCGGACTATTTAGTACGCAGGCACGAGCTGTCACGACACCAGAACTGGTTCCTATCCCCCTCAACATGGTTTTTCCATCTTTTTGTTTCTGGGGTGCATGTGATATGCTTTTTACTTTCTTCTCAGGTAACTGAGCTGGTGGCACATAGCCCTGATACTTTTTGAGTTCCGCTTTTCGCTCAAGTATCAAATTTCTTCTATCGGATAAAGGTATATTTTCGTCTAACTGTATTATGAGTTTTTCCAATTCCAATTTTGTGAGCCAATAAATATCATCTATATGCGAAGTAGCTCCGCCACGTATAAGGCGTGCTGAAATTTCATGAAACATCCGGCGAATCAGAGGATGCCCCATTCCCATCAAATAAATAGCATTTTCACGCATAGGAGCAGTTTCCTGCGCCCAATGGAGCAACTTCAAAAACAGTTTTTTGCGTGAGCTACCTATATGTTGTATAATTTCTTCTTCTGCCTGTTTCCTATGCTTTTCAAATTTGGATTGACGTAAAAAAGGACTTTCAACTTTTCCTTCTACAAAGGTTTTTATGGATTCAAAGGTTGGTGTAAGTGTTTCCTGCGGTGTGGAATATGCAAAATCAAATTCATAAGCGGTACGACCAAACTCTTTAAAATACTGATTGATTCGATTTTTCCATTCTATCCATACTTCCAGCGAAACTTCGTCAGGCGGAACTGAGGACATAAAATTTTCCGCTATCTTTGCTGTTGGATTACTTTGCAGATAAAGGTTGAGAGTATTATTTTGCTTTACCCATTCCGAGAGACTCCACAGGTTCTTTTCGGCTTGCAGAGCAATCGTATCAAATCCAAGCAGGAAAACAGAAGTATCTGTTATACCAGCGCAACGAGCCGCTCCCTGAAAAAATTTTGTAAATAATGTTTCGCTGATAGAGGCGGCTGGCAATGTAAGCTGAATCCTCGTGAAATAAATACACGCTCCATAAAATACAGTCTGAATCCCCTCCATTATTTGATGAGCATTCAGCATATGCATGGGCTTTTCTTCCCATTGTTTAATCACATCCTCAAATTCTTTTCGTGCTGTTTCCCAGCGTGCAACACTGTTCGTGAGCGCACGGCGTAAAGATCGGGGGGAAAGGGATTTGACAGCAATCAAAAGAGGCTTTGAATTAGCGGAAAGATAAACATATCCGTTAATAATCGTATATGCTCCGTTTTCTGGCAGTAGCTTTTTCGCACTTTTACCAAACATATCTATCCATAAAAGCGCCGATGCACGGTTGACTATTTCAAGCCCAAGTGTGGCGAATAAGGGCGTAACAGGATTTGGCAAGTGTTCCGCTAGACTGCCTCTTGTATATATAACATCCTTTTCCGGTAACGTCCATTCCGGCGGTAGGACAGTAATGGGGCGAGCCTGAACAATATACAACTTATCTTTTTCCAGTGCCCACTCTACATCCATAGGCATTTCATAATACTTCTCAATTTTTTTTCCAAGCTGTGTCAATCGCATAACTTGATTGCGCGTAAGAGCATGTTTTTTCCTAATCTGTTCAGGAGTTGGGATTTCTTCTGTTCCATCTGAGTTGCGGACTGTCATAATCTCTTTGTTTGCTACTTCATACGATACAATTCGTTCAGCATTTTTATCTACAACGATTGTATCAGGGGTGACTAAGCTAGAAACCACCGATTCGCCAAGTCCCCACGCGGCGTTAACAATCATTTCGCTGCGTCTGCCATTGATAGGGTTTAGCGTAAACATAACGCCGGACGCATCGGAAAACGCAAGCTTTTGTACTACAACAGCAAGTGCGACAATTTCCTGCTTTATATCATTCTTCACGCGGTAAGCAATAGCGCGGGCTGTCCATAGGGAAGCCCAGCACCTCTTTACAGCGTCAAGAACTTCATTCTCACCTTGTATGTTAAGATAGGTTTCCTGCTGGCCTGCAAAAGAAGCATCGGGCAAATCCTCGGCGGTTGCGGAGGAACGGACAGCCACCGCTATATTTCCCAATCCGGCATATGCGGTTTTAATTGCATCTGATACTTCCTGCGGCATTTCTCCATTATGGAAAAGCATCCCTATCTGCGTAGATACATTTTCAAGCTGGCTGGTATTGTTAGAGTCAATACCGTCCAGCAACTTATTAATGTGAGGCTGAATATGGTTCTTTTCAACAAAAATCTTGTATGAAGTAGTCGTAACATGAAAGCCCTCCGGCACAGGGATACCCGCTGTCAAAAGTTTTGATAAAGACATACCTTTTCCGCCGACCATTTCAAGGGTTGCCTGTTTATGCAACAAGGGTAGAGTATAATAAATCATAATAATTCATCTCCATCATTCATAATTCCGTGTAGAAATATATCCATTGTTTCATCAAGCATTTTCTCCGGACTGGCTGATGGTCGGGATGTGTAAATGATTGATATAATGGAGTTAATTAACAAACCCGTCATAAGATCGGCATTCGTCTTACGGAAGACGCCTGATTCCACTCCATTTTCAATTACAGATTTTATAATATCCTGATATGCGTAACGCGCAGTTTTCAGCCGCTTTCGATAATCTTCTTCTAAATAGTCAGATTCTATATTTAACCACATCAGCACCGTTCGATACTGCTTTGGTACTCCAAGATGATTCAGCATGATTTTTCTAAGACACTGTTCCGGCGAGGATTCATCGGCAATAATCCTATGAACCTTTTTAATTGTTTCTTCTATTTCTTTCTCAACTGCATATACAACAATCTCGTCTTTCGTTTTGAAAAAATCATACAGACTGGACTTTCCCATGTTTGCTAAAATCGCAATTTCCCTCATTGATGTTTTTTGGAATCCATTTTTCTCTATGAGCTGCAAAGCAACACTGATTATTTCTTCTCGGCGCTCTTCTTGTTGTTCTGGTGTAAGCATAATTCCTTTTGGCATATTATGATACCTCCTTATAACGACCATCGGTCGTTTCTTATTTCGTTTTCATTATATAGCGACCGTTGGTCGCTTGTCAAGTCTAATTTTTTATATAAAAAATAAGGCATCAGAAACTTCTTCAAATTTCTGATGCCTTACTTACAAGCAGAGACATCTTCTCCTTCATAATCTCATAGGTAATGCGTAAATTCATATTCCATAAAAAAAGTAAGGCGTAATTCCTTTCTTTCTCCATTTTGGGATATATCTATTATGATATATCAAATATTTCTTTTAAAATTCCTTGTAACTCTTGTGTTGGTGCTTCTTCACAAAATTGATATAGCCATTTTTCACATCTGCTTATTTCACGTTCAAAGCTATCAGAAAAATCCTCTGTATTCGACTTATCAATATCCTCTTGGAATTGATTATAAAATTCATCCCAGAATTCCATTAATAAATTATAGAATTTCAACTCTATGAGTATATAGGTAATTCTATCGAACTCCTCATACGTTATATTATTTCCTTGAGACATTTCTTTTGCCGTTTCATTTCCGCATAAGTAGTAAAACAGTAATCTTTCAATATCAGCCTTTTTCATAAATAAATATTTTTCACCCCATTGTATAAAATTCGTTATCACGAAACATTATAATTCTTAATGGTTATAAAATCAAGAATATATTTCGTTATTACGAAACTTGCAGACATACCAGGGGGATTATATATGCAAAAACTAAGACCAGATATGGATATTGGCCACAACATTCAATTTCTGCGACATTTAGCTGGTTTAACACAAGATGAAACTGTTGCCAAATTGCATCTTATGAATCTTAATATTTCTAAGAGCACTTATGCAAAATTAGAAACCAATCGCATGAATATAAAAGTTAGCGAGTTAGTAGCATTATCCATTTTTAATGCGAATTTTGATGATTTTTTTCGTGGCTTACGTGACGAATTATCCTCACATTTTGATTGATATATTTTTAGGAGTGAACTCCTCATTGTCTAAAGCCAATGGATTTTCTGCTTCATCGACCTCGTAACCTGCTATCTCCACAGGCATAATTGCTCTTTCTCATTCTTTTTCCATTCACTCCTTTTTGATCAAAAAGTAAGACACCAAAAACTTCTTCAGAATTTCTGATGTCTTACTTACAAGCAGAGAAATCTTCCCCGCTAAGTTCTATCCAGTAGTGTGCATCTGCCGGTTTTCATTTTAAACATATTTAAAATCTCCTGTTTCTAACCACATTACTTTTTCCTCCAACAATAGTGGTTGGTTGCATATCAGGGAACCATAAAAATTAACCAGAACACCTTTTCCTACCCTTGCTGGTTCTGCCCCGCTGTCGTCATCGCCCGCCACCTCATACAGATATTTTCCATCTGGTACTGTTGCTCTGTCGATTCTCATATCATAAAATTCGCAAACAATACCTTTGACTTCTACTTTCTCAGTTTTAATCTTCCTGTAATCGTATCTCATACATCCTCCTAATTAAATACTCTGATCACATATTTGTTCTCTTTCCAGATATCAGGCGTCTTATACTTCTTGTCTCTGTTTACTTGATTTTTAATTATCTTTTCCTAAATTACCACTCTCCTTTTTGGAAGCAAAAAAATAAGACATCAGAAATTCGCAAAGATTTCTGATATCTTACTTTACAGACAGAGACTCTGCCTGGCTCGTTCATATAAAAGGCTTACGCCTAAAAATTAGCTTCCGGTATAGATACCACCGGAACAAACATTTGAATGTAGTTTATAAACACACACAAATCAGTACCACTTTCATGATATCACTATATATAGTATGTGTCAATTTTCAACCCTCCACATATGGTTTGTTCAACTATTTGCAGAAGAACCGTGCCATTTCTGACTTGATGAAAAGTTTTCGTCCATGATTGGGAGGCAGATGGATATACGGGTTAAGCTGAACCCCATTGACCAGCGATTGGCTACTCTGAAAAAGCATATCGAGCCAACCGTCCTCTACATGAAATATAAAAGGAAAAGGCGTTAACCGATACGGTGCAAGCGTATTTGTGGCGGCACACCGCTACCTCAAAATTAATCCCTTACCACCGATAAGACTATTTTTTAGCACCTCAGCCAAAACATCCATCAACTTCCCCCGTATCCGTGATATGCATAAGAATCTGATGCTTTAGATAATTCATCTTATTTCTCTTAACCGTAAAAAAGTTTCATATAAGTTCAGAGCCCCATATCCCCATTCCCTATTGGGATATGATAGTGCTGGATTCCGTTTTGCTCCTCTTATTAAAAATGCTTTGACAGTGGCTTCGCTCATTGCTATGTTATGTCCTTCTATTATGCCCCAGCTTAAAAGATTAGCGACTGCACCAGCAACATGGGCAGCAGCAACCGAGGTTCCGGTTCGGGTAGTCATGGGAATGGAGTCTTGGTTCCTTCGCCCTATCGATGGCCCGCTTACATTAACCCCTGGAGCCGCCAAATCCGGTTTTATCAATCCGCCTATTGTATATCCACGGCCGGAATGAATGTAGATGCTGTTATTTAAATGATTATAGGCTCCTACTGTGATTGGAGAGGGAGAATCTCCCGGGAGGGTTATGGTCGTATATGGGCTGGGAGTCAGAAACACGGTTTCATCAGAAATCAAGGTATGGGCCGGAAGCCACATATTAAATTGCCCTGTAAGATACTGGGTATTATACACGCGTATTCTCCAAATTCCATTAGTTGGGGCTTCAAAACGGATAAAAACAAGCTGTTTGCCTGCGCCTGTCTCAATCAGCTGGTAATTAACTGCAATAACCGTGGGTTCCAAAAGGAACGGGATAGAGGTTTCGTTTCTGCCTATGATAGGAATGCGGCCTATGGATTCACCACTGGGTGAGACAAATCCAACCGAATATGTATCAGCGGTGTCGGCCCAGAGTTCTACTACAAATCCACGTTGGGATTCCGCATTCCCTACTCGGATTTCCACCTCAACGGACTCTTCCCCTATCGGTACAGCCCCCATGTAATGATGCCCCCGGCCAGTTTCATTGCCTGCAGCAATTACCGTAGCCATTCCTAAATATCGGCTGATATCTTGAATCATTACATTCAATGGAGACGTCCCTTCATGGCTGCCCAGATTGGAGCCGATTCCCAGTAAAATAACCAGAGGTTTTCTCTGGCTGTATGCCTCCACACGCAGGTACTTAATGCCCATCATTATATCATTCTCCTGATAAGCATCCGCATCATTACTGATAAGATAGAAATCGCGCAGATATTGTTTGGCTGGTTTTAATTTGACGATTACCAGTTCACATTCCGGTGCAGCTCCTGTAAA
The DNA here is from genome assembly GCF_046966825.1 of Hungatella sp. Classification (NCBI taxonomy): domain Bacteria; kingdom Bacillati; phylum Bacillota; class Clostridia; order Lachnospirales; family Lachnospiraceae; genus Hungatella; species Hungatella sp. The sequence goes on from NZ_JBKVCZ010000002.1 coordinate 65,094, forward strand.
ATCCTGATTAGGCAGGATTCCTCCAGCAGCGATACCCGCCAAAAAGGTTCCATGTCCGTTGGTATCGGTAGAAGGTACCACGGCAAACGGATTATCAGATTCCAGTGCCTCGTTAATCTGCTCCTGCGTGTACTCTGTGCCGTAGCTTGCCCCGCTGGCATTATAGCGGTTGGGTACACCGGCAGGAAGGAGGCTTTTATCTTCTGGAAGGCTCTGATCCCAAATACTCAAGATTCTGGTAGTTCCATCCTGATTACGAAATAAAGGATTGGTATAGTCAATTCCCGTGTCTATGATGCCAATTATAACACCTCTCCCTTGATTGCTAAGGGCAGGTGATGCATGGGTTGCCAAAATGCCGGAAGCGTCCATGCTGGAACTATCTAACAGTGTGTACAGTCCAGGGATACTATAATAGGTAAACTTACTTAGTGATATAGGTTCTACGGTATCTAGCGGGGTATATATAATGCTGAAATCAGTGCTTACAAAGTCCATACAGAGAATATCTTCTGAATTACCAGGAAATTGCCGCTGGCTTCCATTACGGTAGATAAAGTCAGCAATGGTCTCTGAGGCTGAGTTAATAGGGCAGTCCGCCATGGTGTACCTCATGCAGGGGATTTGATACAGTATATGCGGAATTTTGGAAACCTTTCACTATTGGCATCATAAAGAAAACAAGCGATGGACTGCTCCTACAAACTGCCAGTACACATTACAGCAGATGGTTCCCGCCTCACTTTTTCCCACAAAGAAAAATATCATCACGCACCATTTGCCTGTTAGCTGTAATAGAAATATCAAAAAATGTGATCAAAACCAACCTTCTTACATTCTCAAGGCATAGTTAGCCTTTTATACTGCTAATGAAGTCCACTTATAGCCTTTTTCACTAAGCATAGCTTTCATCAATGTCGTACCTATCCACATAAATGGAAATTGCAAGGGTGTTTCATCATCAATATGGAGAGTATGATTTTACCACTAGCTCCGAAGTGGATCAGTAAAGAAAAGAGGGTAAACCGTATACAAGTGTCCATGTACAATATTAAATGATTTTTATTTGAATATTTCCAAAACTCGAAATATAATTTAAAAAGAGATATGTTACCGGACATATCCAGGTGCCAGTATTCTCCGGCTTATACATGCAACTGCAAAAAAGCCTTTAGATAAAAGAATAAAAGCAAGGAAGTGATAAAATAAGCAATAAAATATTATTAGTAGATAATGAAAGGGGTATTGTAGATTTAATTGCAGAAATTTTACAGTTTCAAGGTGTCCTGATACCACTCATAGGTAGGAGTTACACCTTCCTCCTGTTCATACTTGTTTTCCAATTCCCCATAAAAATACCAATCCAATAATACTTTTAGACTTGGTAAAGCCGCCTGCCCGTGAAGCAAACCATCTTCACCAAGGTATTGCTCATCCCAATCAAAATCTTCATGGTCAAACCATACCAAAGACCATGTGTCTTCATCGTCCCCGTCCACCATCTCCTCTGGCTTAGAAAGGTCTATACACAAAGGCCCCCAGCCCGCGCCCCAGTCTCCAATCGGAATCAGATTCCGAAAGCAACCCTCCGGCAATTCACAAAAATCCCGAATCTCCTGCAGGATTTCCATCTGCTCTGATATGTCCTTCATTGTTCTCGGACAGTCAAACCTTAACCATAGGGGGCCAAAATCTCCCATGTCGTAGATAGTGGCACATATATGAATACTTTTTTGAGGGAGTGCGAAAGAGGTCAAAAATGTTCTGTAAAGAGATGGCAGGGTCACTTGATGTTGCTGCTCAAAACCAGCAATTTCCTGTTCTGTGATAGTGGATAGATCAAATTTCTCTCCAGGAAACCAACCACGTTCCTTTAATTTTAGGCAGGCCTGTTCGACATAGATTTTTTCTTCCTGTGACAACATATTATCATCTCCTTGAGTGGTTTATTCTTTAATGTATATGAATATAATAATCAATTCTCTCCCCAGCAAATTGCAATATAATTTTTAATTATTCAAGCCATACTTTTCATTTAAGTCAAGAATATAATGTCCTAAAATAGTTTTATTGATTACATCTACAACAATCACAACATAAAGATTCTTCTGGTAAGTACTAAGCAAGATATGTTGATATGTGTTCTCACTGTTGACGTAAACCGCTTCTATTAATCTCATTTGAAATCCATATTCTGATAGCAAATTATTTTGCAATAGATATTCCGCATAGTTCCAGATATCTACTAAAGATTCTGCAACTTTCGTGATATCCTTCATTCCGCTACTCATCGTTTGGAGATATTGTTTTTCGCTTAATTGCTTAATTTCTATGTTGCTCATCTACTTCCTCCTAATTATGATTTAACGAATCTTTCTATTTTGCCTGTTAATCAATACAGTAATCACGTAGCTTCATTTCTGGCTGTTACTAAATCAAGAAAATGATTCATTTTATCAATCTCATATTGTGCCGTAACAGCCTGAAGAAACCCCACGTTTTTATTGTTTGATTTATCACGCAAACCGTTGAGCAGCATTATATTCTCTATCTGAGTCCTATTAAGTCCATTAACATCCCTCCGAATCCCTATTAGCTCACTTTTATTAATATAACTCAAAAATTTCCCCATTACACCAGCTATTACATCTGATATCTGAACCAGCACATCGGTTTTAGAATTAACAAATTTGAAATTGGTTACCTCTTTTCCGTTTCTGGTTAATCTATATTGACTCAAAACTTCCTGAATTGCTAATTCCTCATCAAAGGTATGATACGAGTTTTTAAACATACGAATTGGATTTATATAGAATTCCACATAGTTCTCTTTCATAATGAAATCTGTATTATTTTGCACAAATATTAATGATTCATTATTGCTGGCCCTTTGTATTAACCCAGAGATAAACTTCTCCTCTGGCTTCAAATCATATCTTCGGTCAAAAAGAGCTGTCAATCCAGTGCAGAATCCCCTGATATCCTCACTCCTAATATTAGGATAGCAATATCTGAACATGAGCTTCTGCAATTTATGTTCTTTCCCTTTCAGCATTTTATAGAATGAACTCTTTATCAGAAAATATTGAAATCCATACTCTTCTACCTCATTTATGTCCACTATTGAGTCAATTATATCTACCACCGCATAGTACAAATTATTAACATAATGGTAATGAATATATAATCCATTTAAGTCAATCCACTTGAACAGAGATGTTAATCTTTTCTTTTTCATACATTCCAGAAAATCACCAGAAGCAAACTGTGTTTTGAATTTAATTTCTCTAACATTTTTTTGTAAACCCAAACAATCCTTTATTTCGTCAAGAGTAACTCTATAATCTTCCTTCTCATGCACAATACCTGCCAAAACGAAATCTTCATAGGCATCCGTATTAAATAATCCCTTTCCCCCATCTGGCTTAATCCAAAACTTTCTACAATTATTACTCTCATCATAAAAAAATTGATACTTTTCGTCTGTTCTGAATCCCCACAAACCTTGATAATACATTTCATCTATATCATCATGTTCTAACTCTATTTCTATCTTTTCCTCATCTTCTCCCATTAACCTTCTCCACTTTTCTGAGTTTTGAGTATATGTAAATATGCATATTATCTTTTGAATTATACCAAAAATTTGGCATATAAACAATAAATCATACAATGATTTTATTACACCTGAAATGAAAAAGTAAATTCCACTTCCTAAGGGGCGTGGAATTTACTCATGCACTGGAATTTACTTTTTCAAGTCAGCTGATTTTATTACATACGCTTACTGCTATTACTACTGAAGTAGTCAAGCAGGATACGGCTATCTTTGACATACTTCACCCTCAGATTACCATATATTTCTATAACTCATCACATTTCCTCCACCCCCAGCAAAATATCATTCTTCAAGAAAAATCGGTACACAATCCCTTTTCTCACCCCGCTCTGAACCGGTATCAGAAGCTGCTTTACCCTGCCTTCCCCATCTACCACCTCAATTTCCCAATATCTTTTTCTGCCCTTACAGTTTTGTATCAGGGTCACTTCTCCCACCAGCGTCTCATATTTCTTCTGGAAAATAACCTGACAAAGGTATAGAAAGTAAAGACCCAGGCCGGTCACGCACAGTATTGTGAGTTTTAAAACACCTTCTCCCTCCTGATGAGTCTCCATTAAAACTCCCGCTGCCAGTATGCCCAGTATGACACCTGCATTTATGATTAGCTTTTTCATTAACATTTCCGGAACTCCCATCCATTCATGTTTCATATTCATATATTTCTGCCGTTTCAGGCAGCCTTTCTTTTATGGTCTGGTACATGGCCTGCATCTTATCCTCCGGGTAACCAAATGGGCTGACATAGAAAAAACACCGCCGGTTTTCTCCAAACCCACGGATTTCACTCTCACCGCCTTCTGGAATCTGTAGATAAAAACCACCTGCTTTGGCCTCCCTTATTAGCGCCTGAACTTCCTTAAAATAGATTCTGCATTGCTCGTAGTGTTCCTTCTTCCAAGGTTGCCTTACAACAAAACAACTGGTCTGAATTTCTAAGTAGCATCCGCTTAATGGCATAATCAACTGCTTTAGCTTCCAATAGCGAATTGCGCTTACAAACATACCACACACCCCAAGTACGATGAATGGTCCACCGATGATGGCCGGAAAACGGGCCGCAAGAAAAAGCAGCCCCAATGAGGCTGCTCAGACTGTAGACAACTAGCCTCCTAATAGGAGGCGGTTGTCTTTTTTCTTTCACTCAGGATTTCGATGTAGTATAATAGTACTATACGAAAGTGAGGTTTTTTCTTATGATGGGGAAAAAAGATTATTCAGAACGTTCTCAGGTACAGATTGCAAGCCTGGATGACCTCGTCCCTTCCGGTCATCTGGTTCGAAAGCTGGAGGAAGCCATTGATTTAAGCTTTATTTATGACGAGGTTAAAGATCTCTACAAACCTTATGGCAGGGAAAGCATTGATCCCGTTGTATTAATGAAAATCGTGATCCTCCAATACGTGTTTGGCATCCCTTCCATGCGCAAAACAATCAAAGAGATTGAAGTGAATCTTGCTTACCGCTGGTATCTGGGATACGGCCTGTATGAGGATATCCCTCATTTCTCTACCTTTGGGAAGAACTATACCAGACGCTTTAAGGATACGGATCTTTTTCAAAAGATATTCTCCCGGATTCTAATGGAGGTGGATGCCTGTGGTTTCCTGGATACGGAAAGTCTTTTTATTGATGGTACCCACATCAAAGCCAGTGCAAACCCTCATAAATATCAGAATGAAACCATGGAAAAAGAAGCCCGATGTTACGAAAAGGAGCTGCAGGAGGAAATAGAGAAGGACAGGCTGGAACACGGGAAAAAGCCATTGAAAGAAAAAGAGTCCACGCCAGAGACCATAAACAAAAAGGTCAGCACTACCGATCCCGACAGTGGCTGGTTCCACAAAGGGGAACACAAGCAGGTGTTTGCTTATGCAGCCAATACCTGCTGTGATAAAAATAATTATGTCATAGATTTTGAAGTGACAGCAGGGAATGTCCACGACAGCGTATCCTTTTGGGAACTGTACCGGAAAGTAAGCGAACGGGTAAAATATCCTAAATACTATGTAATGGATGCAGGCTATAAGATACCAGCAATCGCAAGAACGCTAATCGAGGAAGGAAAGGTTCCGGTTATGCCCTATAAACGTCCAATGACAAAGAAAGGGTATTTTCGAAAAAGCGATTATGTATATGATGAATACTTTGACTGTTATTTATGCCCGAATAATCAGATCCTAAAATACAGCACAACAAACCGTGATGGATACCGAGAATACAAAAGCGATGGAAAAAAGTGTAAGGATTGTCCGTACCAAAACCAATGTACAGGAAGCAAAGACCATGTAAAGGTGGTAAGCCGCCATGTATGGGAGGGGTACATGGAAAAGGTGGAGGAAATCCGTCATCAGACAGGGATGAAAGAAATCTATCAGAAACGGAAAGAAACCATCGAACGAGTCTTTGCAGACGGAAAAGAAAAACATGGAATGAGATATACACAGTACAGAGGATTGGCAAAAGTGACAATGGAGCTGACCCTTTTATTTGCATGTATGAATCTAAAGAAACTGGCAATCTGGAAATGGAGAAAGGGCGGGCTAAGGAAACCCTGTTCTTTTGTCTGTATATTCGAACCAATATATCTCTATATAAAATTCAAAATGGTTCCGGGTGCATCGCACCAGGAACCATTTTGTCTACAGTCTGAGCAGCCCCAATGAGGCTGCTATTCCAAAAACAGGTATCATAATCAATGCTATATCCCTTTGATCCATTCTGTGGTACATTGGTTTATCTGATGGCTCTAATCTCATGTGCTTATGCCCCCCTTTATGCAGCTCTTTTTCCTTTCCAATTTTCTAATACTCGCTCACACTCCATGATGGTCTGCTCACACATATAATCTGAAAAACGTCCGATGTGTGTCTCTTTAATCGGCAGGTTTAAGCTGCAGGATAACCAGGCATAAACTCCATTTTTGCACATGTACCCACTTTCAATCAGTCTGTTCATGGCATGATGTGCGCGGATTCTTTTATTACGAAGTTCTTTATCCGCCAAAGAGCCCATAGGCTTTTTCGTTCCTCTATGAACTCCTACATAGGAATTGCAATCCGGATATCCGCTGCATACATACAGCATGCTTCCTGCAGTTATCGTATCATCACCATACACATACTCGGCTGGCCGCAAAACAGCGTCTCGTCCACAGTAAGGACAAACGGGCGTTGCAAGGTTATGTTTCTTACGCGGATGTATCCGGACTACTTTCTGTTTTCTTTTCATTTCTTCTATCTCCTTCCTCCTTAATATAGTTCTATTGTATAAAACGGTTAATCCTTAATACAAGGGCATTTCATAATTTTTTTATGGGGAGAAATATGTCCCATTCCTCCCCTCGTTGCTTATACGTTTTGATTCTGCTTCTTTTTCTGATAATAGGTATATCCTGCAGTACCTGCACCGACACTGGTAACACCAATCACGGTAGCGACCACTGCTCCATGGTTCTTTTTAGGTATGTAAACCCCCGTTGCTTTCATGGTGTATTGCTTTACCCCTTCTTCTCCGCTATCATAGGTAGAAATCAGGCGTACCCCTTCCTCCTCCGGAAAATAGGCACTTCCCTCATACATCACTGTGCAGTCACTCACCTTCTTGGTACCAGTTATAACAACCCTCCGGCATAGGATACCCACTTCATCTGTGTAAGCTTCCCCATCCCACCTTGCTGCTTCTATGGTATAATGCTCAGCATCAGCCTCAATCAGAGAAAGGAGCTGCCCTTCATATCCGGTGAAGTCTGGTTCAGTCCCACTCAGTTTAAAAACCTGGTCCCCAATCCAATACCCGTCCAGCCCATATTCATGGAACACGGCTGAAAAGGAAAATGTATCATCCAGGCGCTCCCCGCCAAATGTCTGGCCAGAAATTTTTGCAATAGTCTCCATCATCTGCCCGGTTTTCTCATCTGTTACCGTCATCTTGATTTTTGACGGTATCATGTCCTTGGATTCCACTGCTTCATATAAGACTTCCTCACTTACCTGTTCCTCATGAGCCCGTATAACGGCTGCTTCCTTCTGGGATTTTACCAAATGATAAGTAATTCCATTCCGGGTTATCTGTTCTTCCGGCCTAACCTCCACTTTTCCATCAAGAAACGGGTTCGTTGCAATTTCAAAAGAATTTCCAGAACTCCTTTTCCCCTGTTCTTCCAGTACTTCTGTCCGGATTTCTGAGAGACGGTATTTTTTTCCGTCTCTCTCAATTTCTTTTTCAAACAGCTTTTCTGCTTCATTAGAATCGGGGTTTTCCGTTGTATACTGGTGTTCCTCATATATATTTTCAATTACATCTTCCGCTGCCTGAGTCTCCATCACCGGCGTACTAACTGCCATTATTGCCAACAATAGAAACATGCCAGCCTTTATCCCTGTTTTTGATTTCTTTTGTTTTTTTCTCCACTTTGAGAGAGAAACAATTAACAGGCTGACTACTGATGCAAGCCATGCCATGAACACCCCTACAAAATAGCTGGTATCTCCTGTCTTTGGTGCATGATTAAGTTCACCGACCTTCAAATCACCCTCTCCCCTTCTATTTGTCTCATAACTGGCCGTGATTGTTCCATAATGTTTCTGATCGGTAATGGTGTTGTCGCCAATTATACTGCCGTCCTCAAACACCGTGAATGAAAAGACCGTCTCGTTTCTGTCATACCCTTCCGGTGCTGTCAGTTCCCTGAAATGATACTCCCCCGGAGACGGGACCGGAAAATACACTTTTCCCTTTTCATCACTAATGCCGGAGAAGATATGGTTTCCGTCCTGGTCTGTGACCTCAATCTCGGCGCCAGGCAGTTCCTCTGCTGTTGTTACATCCACTTTAGAGATTATCATTTCTGTTTTACTGTAGTTTTCCATAGTCGTATCCCCTTCTATGGTCCCATCTTCAGTTACTGCAAACGCATGCAGTACCTCATTTAGATAGTATCCCTCTGGTGCCTCCGTCTCTTTAAATGTATAGGCTCCTTTTAAAGGTTTCTTAAACCGGAATGTTCCTGCTGAATTTGTAATTCCTTCCGCATAGACACTGCCGTCTGGATTGTAAACGGTAATCTTTGCCCCTGCAAGCTTCTGTCCAGTTCTTCCATCAATCTTAAACAGTTCCATATACTCCGCTGAGGGTCTCGGGTGATTCGGAGTGCTGCCACCGCCGCCACCTGAATGGGTGAGTTTATAGTTCTTGACCACAAATTCCTGTATCGCCTCAATATCTTTTATTTCTATTTCCTGCGGCTCCATTTTCTTATAGCCGGAGGGAGCCTTCACCTCACGTATTATATACGTACCGCCCGCAAGGTTTTTAAAGTGTTCAGCCTCACCGTCCCTGGTTGTCCATTTCCGGATTACTGTACCGTCCGAATCTCTTACCAGTTGAAGAACAGCGCCGCCCAGCAGTTTTCCTGTTTCTCCGTTAACCTTTCCTATCTCTATCTGAATTGGCTGGTTTTTAATATCAAAATGCTGCATGGTCTGATTAGGAAGGATCTCAATTTTCATATCCTTCATTGGGACATATCCTTCCGGTGCCTGTGTTTCCCTTATTGTATAGATACCAGCCGGTATTCCTGTTAGAATAAGTGGCTCCTTTCCTGACACCCATTCTTTCATTACAGTTTCCTCGTTTGTCCCCGCGGCCTTTAGAAGCTGAAGAACCGCCCCTTCCACTGGGCTGCCTTCCAAGGTGTCCGTCTTCTGGAGTTCCACCACAATCTTTTCATTTACCAGGATAATCTCCTGCTTTTCCTCGGTTCCACTCACGCAGAAGTTTAAATGCCCTGTTACTGCATAGCCCTCTGGAGCCGCCAGTTCCCTGATTGTATAGTCTCCGGCAGAAAGTCCTTTAAAAATTTCAGGCATCTTCCCGCTTACCCATTCTTTCAATACCATGCCATCGGCATCTCGAATCAACTGAAGTCTTGCACCCGCCAGGTTTTCTCCGGTCTCTTTATCTGTTTTTGCCACTTCCACTTCAAGTTTCCGGTTTGTAATGGTAACGGTTTGTATTCCTGCTTTCTCCGTAATCTCGATTCTCACTGGTTCCTTTAAAAGCAGGTAGCCGTCTGCCGCCTGGATTTCCTCCAGTATATACCAGCCTGCCTTTAAGCCGCGGATTAGTTCCGGTTCCCCAGTGGTAATCCATTTCGCCACCTGATTTCCTTCCCCATCTGTAAGCTGCAGCACTGCTCCTGTTACCGGTTCCCTGGTCTCCTCGTCCAGTTTGTCAATCATCAATTCGGTCATCCTGTTCTCCATTACAAACGTCTGTTGCTTATAATCTTTGGTCACGGTAATCCGCATGGGACCTTCCGGTATCTGGTATCCTTCCGGGGCCTCTACCTCTTTCACTAAGTACACGCCTGCCGGGAGACCGAAGAACTGAATCGCTCCGGTTTCATCTGTAATCCATTCCTTAATGATTTCCCCGGATGCTTCCAAAATCAGCTGCATCTTCGCGCCCTTTAAAGGATTTCCGGTTTCATTGTCCACCTTTCTGATTTCTATCTTGGTGTCATCATCAAACATCTCCACCATAGGGATATCAGCCACTGTCATGTTCCCGGATATTGTAAAGTACACTTTCTCTGCTTCTATATACCCTTCCGGTGCCCGTGTCTCGATTAGGACATACAGTCCCTCTGTCAGGCATTCCAGTTCGTGCGGGACCTCCGTGGAAATCCAGCTTTCAATCACATCACCGTCAATCCGTATAACCGTTCCGTCCTTGTCAACCATCTCTGTGACTCTGCGGACCTCTAAGCTGGCGCCCGGCAGTTCCTCCTTTGTTGTAAGCTGCTTTTTAGAAATGATAACCTTATTAGGGCTATCCGCTGCTTCATACTGATAGGTGAGCGTCTGGTACTGGTCTGTCTTTATATTAAACTGGAAGTCGTGGACTGTCGGGTCAAGCAGATAACCGTCAGGCGCTTCCACCTCCTGTATCCGGAAATGATAGAGGCTTACCGCCCCATCTGTTCCTATCCCTCCAATGGGGACCGGGGAGCTGACTGCCCGACCATCGGAATCCGTTATCAGAATGGTCGCCACATTGGTATCCAGATTGGACAATCGGAACCTTGCACCTGATAAAACTTGTTCCGGATTCCTTTTATCGGTCTTGATAATCTCAACCTGGCCCAGAATCAGTTCATTTATCAGTTCAATCTTTTGAATTTCCAGTGTATCAGCAATCGCAAACGGCAGTTCTGCAGCCCTCACATATCCAAAGGGAGACTGTTCCTCAACAAAATAGTAATTCCCTGCGGCCGGCTGACGTAACTCATGAAGCCTTAAATCCCCGATTTCATAACCTTCCGGTATCCTGCCTTCTTTCTGGTCCCGCTTCGTGTATATTCCGTCTGAGCCGGAAATCCAGCGTTCCACCAGATACGCCTCTTCGTACTCCATAGCCGGAATATGGTTCCCATCTTCATCCTGCAACAGATTGCCGTCCGTATCGGTTACATACAACAGATTCCCGTTTTTGTCTTTCATTTGGTGTTTGGCAAGTGTACCATCTTCCTTTGCACGGTAGACGGCAACTGTGGCTCCGGAAATTTCTTTTCCACCTGTTACATTCACTTTTGTCAGGAGTACCTGAATCGGTTCGTCTGTCATGGTAATGGTCTGCACCCGTTCCTTAGAACCCACATCAAGGACTGGTACATAAACCGGTGCTGCCACTGTATAGCCGTAAGGAGCCTGCTCTTCTACCAACACATATTTCCCCACCGGAAGATACTCAAAACGCATGGCTCCTGTCTCCGTGATATAGCAAACTGCCTGACTGGTTCCCGGAACCTGCTCTATCTCATAATCATAGGCCGTGTAGCTGTGTCCACCCGGTATGGTAACCTGATGGGCCGTTTTTCTCACATCACTTCCATCATCTGTCTGCCATTCATACACCTTCTTTTCCTGATGATAGAGTATCGTTCCATCATCTGTATACTGCACTTCCCCTTTCTCATCTACCTGGGCTTCGTATAAAGCCAGTGTAGCCCGGTGAAGATTATCCATCACTGCCCCGGTCCGGGAGTCCAGCTTTAAAACCTCTACCGCTGTATGATCATCTTCCATTACATAGCTCTGTACTTCACCGGTTTCCAATATGGTGACTTCCACCTCCTCCGCCGTCACATAGCCGGCCTTTGTTGGCACTCTTGTTTCCTGAAGAATATAATCTCCCGGCATGATATGGTCAATCCAGTGTGGAACGTTTCCTTCTGACACCCATCGTTCCGCTACAATCGGTTTGTCCTCCATATCTCGGAGAATTTCCAAATGCCACCCCCGGTCGGAATCATCATAGACGCGGTATGCTTCGTAGAGTGTTAAAACCGCGCCCTCAATCTCTTTTCTGGAAGTCATATCAAGCTTTGATACCTCAATCTTTGTGTAATCGTCCTCCATCACATAGGACTGCTTCTCGCTTACATCACGGACAATCACACCAACTGCTGCGGACTGTACATAACCGTCTGACAACGGGGCAGCTGTCTCCTCCAGGATATAGGCGCCCTGCCTTACTCTTGCAATTTCACAGGCACCATGGTCCGTCACCCATTCATTCTCAATCCATGTAACACCGCCATCCTTATAATAGATAGGAAGCCCGTTTTCATCTGGTACTGGCTGCAAATCCATGTTGATAGATGAATTCCCTTCCCCGTTGGTATATACTTCTACGGATTGGGAAATGATTTTATCCCCATTTTCATCAAGCGGCCAGACAATCACTGCGCCGGTTTTATCTGTCACATAAGCCATACCTGTTTCTGAATCCAACATACAGAGACGGTTCCCCCAGTCATCCAGTCCATAGAGGATGCCGGTCTGTTCATCAAGTTCTGTGGGATCATATTTTAAGTCAAAATACCATATGTCCACGGGTGGATTATCCTCTTCTGTAATATCCCACTCCGCCTGCCCTGCTGCGTTTGTCCCAGTCTGTCTTATATTAGTATCTACGCCGGTATCATACGCCTGGATTCCCGTTACTGAGCCAAATAGATTTCTCTTCACCTTGACTTTCTCATACTCGTGGTCTCCAGTCTGCTTTACTTCCAGCCCCTCATACAATGTCAGTGTTGCATTCTCCACATATATCTTCTCCTGACCGTTTTCAAGGCGTTTTGTCACATAACCAAAACCGGCAAATTCCCCATTGGGTTTATACTGTAAATCCACGTCCCCACGGTTTTTTAGCTGCTTTTCATCTCCCTCTACACGGTATGTAACGGCATCCGCACGGTTTTCCAGCTTATGGATTTCTATATGTGTAGGTGCATTCTTTACAATAATCTGGTGCGTATCCTCTACAACGGTTTTCCCGTCAGCGCCAATGGGACGCATGTACTGGTATTTTACCGCCTGCGTCTTTTTCTCCTGATTGCCGTCTTCATAATATTCCACCTTGTCGCTGTATACCGTAAATGCAATAGGTTTCGACTTCACATATCCATCCGGTGCCTCTACCTCCACCAGAACATAAGCGCCGGCGCCTAACGGCTGATACGTTTCCAGATACCCCACGCACTGCTTCTCTGTATGCAGGCTTCCGTCCTCTCCTTCAACTTCTCCATCCCGGATTGTGGTGTAAGCCTTAAAAACCCCCACTTCCGCTCCGGTGTCGTCCTGCATGAAAATCTGTTCACGTTCCTCATAGAGAGGCGTTCCATCCTCATCAAACAGGATATCTCCGCTTCCTGTCACACCGGAAGCACCATTTCCATTCACGTCCCTTTTGGCTGCATAAATCTTAAAGAGTGCTCCTTCATGCAGAATATTTTCTCCTGTTTCAGAATCCAATTTCTCAATCCTGAGTCTGGAGCTGTAAAACTCATTCTCAAAATCCTTGACTGCAAAGGAAATAAAATTAAAAGTTCCATTTGTCTCCAGGCCAGCTTCCCGGTTTCCGATATCGCCGTCATCGTTGATTACTTCTCCAAATCTGGGATCTAACACACTCCAGGGTACAAGTGCTTTCGCGTACATCCGGTCCACGGCAGTAGACTTTCCGGTCATGGTAACCACTCCATTCATTGTTACACCATAATCCGCTATCGTTCCATCCCGGTCGTAATAAGTTTCATAATACACCTGGTCTGCACTTCCAGCATCCTCGCTGATAGAGCCGTAATGATAATACCCCGCTACTGTCTCATTCTGGCAATCCCTTCTGCTGTCCGGCTCCAGACCATACTTAAACACTTCAAAATCGCCGTCATTATTATGTGCATATATGATATGGGTTTCTTCATTAAATCGAATCTGATAACGCTCAGTCAATTCCTCCGGTGTCATGGCAGAATCGTAAAGATATTCCTTAGATGGGATTTTATCATGTACTGTACCATCGGCATCTATCTGTGGAACAAAAGGAATCTCTACCTCCTGGGGCGCATCAATCGCATAATGTTTTTGTGGGATGCCTGTTGGCTGCTGCTCCACCAAAACATATGTACCGTAAGGAAGCATCCTGCTTTGTCCCCAGTAGTCGTCCTTCCCGCCGCCCCGGTTTGCATGTACGGTTGTCATATCCCCGTCTGAATCATATTTTTCCAAATCCCACTCAATTGCAAGCTCAGACGCAGCATCGGGATTCTCCTTAAAAAATGTTACATAGTCATAACTGCCATCTTCCTTCTTCATAAGCTTGTCTGTTTTCTCTAAATCAGAACGCAGATACAGTTTAAAGAAAAAGCCGGGAAGCGTCTTCGTCTCCTGTGTTCCATTATACCCTCCAAAAAGAACGGTAAACGGGTCACGGTGAATCTCATAGGTATTATGCTCATAGGAGTCCAGAGCAATATCCTTTTTCACCTCGATTGCCTGCTTAATCACCCGCTCCAGCATAATAACCGGCTCTTTCCGTGTGCCGTTATCTTCATAGATTTCATACTGGCCCGGATAGAATAATACAGGGAACTTTAGATAAGAGCCACTCTCCTGTTCAGGTTTGGTCGTCATGACGTTCACGGTTGCTGTATATTCTGTTATCTTCTGTTCTGTCACTACCCGGTAAGTTCTCTCATGTTTTCCCCCCTCTGTAAATTCCTCGTCCGTATCCACATGGATGCTCACCTGGCCCTCCACTGCGGTTGTCTTTACAGGGGTCAGAATTTCCTCATAGGAAACCACCTCCTGGCTGGTATAGATTGGAACCGCCTCCATCTGCGGGATTTTCTGTCCTTCACTGTCCAATATGAACTCCCCAGCCGCATAGGTCTCATAGACAGGTGCATAAACCGTCTTTAACAGAATTTCGTCTTGCCCCAAAGCCTCCAGGTCCAGTTCCTTTTTCTCTACTGTGAAGCGGTAACCGTCCATATCATACTGTCCATCTTCATAGACTGCATAATAAAACCCGCCCTCATATTCCTTTCGGATTACTAAAAGACCACTGCCGCTTTCATAAATGGCTGGCTGGTTCGCCAATGCTTTATATCCATAACGAATTCTTGCATACCAGGTTCCCTCC
The DNA here is from genome assembly GCF_046966825.1 of Hungatella sp. Lineage (NCBI taxonomy): Bacteria > Bacillati > Bacillota > Clostridia > Lachnospirales > Lachnospiraceae > Hungatella > Hungatella sp. The sequence goes on from NZ_JBKVCZ010000002.1 coordinate 80,206, forward strand.
TCCTCATATACTGCATCTACATCATATGCATCCCAAAAACTTTCCGAGGAGCAGAAGGTCAGAATCTCATCTATCATCTTCCCATTTGTCTTTCCAGATAATCTGAGTTTTTTAAACGGGTAATCAGACAGCCCACTCTTATACCCCGAAAGAGCAAGAGCCGATGACGTCTCCCACAAAATATAATCCTCGTCAATATCTTCTGATTCTTCCATATCCAAATCGGACGGTTCCTCCCGCTCAATGGATGAGATATAATCATTTAATCGGTTCACTGCCGAAACCGTTTGGGTGAGCGCCCGGTCAGACAACACCGGATTGCCGCTATCATCTGATTTTATAATCTTATTCCCAGTTTCGTCTAACTTGTATTCTCCACCCTCGGCAGTCCGGTACAGGATATTTCCCTGCGCATCTTTTTTCTCTACGCGCTCTGTTCCAGTTATCACCTGCTCCTGTGATGCAGTCTCTTTTCTTGTCACCTCATATGCCTTGACACGCTCCGGGAGACCGGAAAGCAGAATATCGAAACCCTTTGTTTTATAATATTTAACCGTAAAATCATAGGAATCCTCAAACCATTCATTAATACTATGGGTAAATCCATCTGTATAGGCACTCCCTGACGCGGTTAAGACAATAGGTTTTCCTGTTCGATTGCTCTCAGATAAGTTCTTGCCGGTTACAGAACGTTCATAACCTTCAGAGCGTGAGATTTCTTCTATATAATAACTGCCTAAAATAAGCGGACGTCCAATCCAGCCATTTCCATTCCGCACTTCATTACCCGTATAGAGATTCGGTACCTCTCTTGAGGTTTCTGATACTTCTGTTATGGTTAAGAATGAAGCATCACCATTTTTATCCGTTGTGGCAATGGATACCAACTCCCCCGCAGAAAATACAACACCGGTTTTCCCATCTGGATGCCTGATGTCCTCTGCCGCATATAGTCCATATACAGCGCCCTCTAAGGTTGCATCTGCTTGGGCTTTTCCATAGCTGTCCTCTTCCAGCTCAAAAAGTTCTTTATCCCGCTTATTAATATGCAGCTCTCCTTCTGTCCTGTGATCCTTCACCAGATAAGCGTAACCAATGTACCCGGAAGGATAGCTGCCTTGCTCAATCATTGCCACCTCACTGTCTTCCTGGACACCATCCCATTCCCAGTGTCCGCCTGTTCCAACTTTTATAGAGGCCGGGCGTGAAACCACATACTTGGACGCATTTGATGGTGTGGCCACGTCCTTTTCTATCCCTATCTGGGATTTGGTTGCCACGGTAGGAAGGTCCTCTGTTATGGTCTCTTCTTCCACTGATTCAGCTTCATTTCCAGAATGCTGCGTTTCAGCTTCAGGACTGGCATCTTCATCTGTTTCCTCTCTGTTTTCCATTGATGGCTGGGATGCCTCTTCAGACTCTTTTATTTCTGTTGTATCTGCTGTTTCCTCAGACCCGGCATCCACCTCCTTCGCCCCTTCCTCGCCGGTCTCTGCTGTGTCACCGGAAGATTCCGATTCATGTTTCTTTGTGTTCTCATGCTCCTTAAAAGCAGGCTCTTGTTCATTCCCTTTATCCTCAGATATTTTTTCCTGTCCGGTAACTGAATCACTGGTTTGATTCCCTTCATCTGACATTCCCGCCTGAACAATATCTGTAACCTTCTCCGATTTTGACAACTGCGGCACATCCTCCATCTCTCGAACCGAAGCTGCCCGATTGCCAGGGTAATAGCCGGTAATGGCACCCTCTCCTTCTGACTGAGAAGATGAAAATTCAACAATTTCAATGGAGACATCATCATTGTGCAGGTCATGAAGGATATACCCGGTTCTGGCGTCTGTTTCCCTGACTGTGTAAATACGCTTCAGGTGAATATAGGTATTCCATGCCTCATCCCGGTCCTCCTTCATTAAGTCTCTGGCAACGCCCTCATCGATGGAATGGAAATCACAATTTTCCTCACACCAGTCCACGCACTCCTGCCAGGCTTCCCAGGCTTTCTTCTTCCGGCGTTCCTTTTCTTCATCGGCCGAGTCAGAGTCTCCATCCACATAATGAATGACTGGATCTGGGTGTCCCCCACAGTAAGTCTTCTCATATTTATAAAGCTTCTTATCCGAATGCGAAAAATGTCCGTTGGCATCTGTACAAAGCCCCACATCGCACACAGTTAAATCTTCAAATTTCCCTTCTGATGTGGGCACCATTTTCATAAACTGGTCTTTTTCCAGATTTGTCCCGTCAAGCTGCGAAAACTCAAACTTTTCTAATACTTCAAAGGTGGAGTTTTCCAAAGTTTTCCCTGTCTCGGAACACTGCTTTTCCAGTTCAATAACATAATCCCGCTTAAAGGTCTCCTCATGAAGGTACTGGGTATATGGAATTTCATAGTCTCCTTCCCCGCGGTGTGTTGTACTTTTTCCAAAAGACAGCCAAACCTCCCACGATTCCTGTTTCCCTGCCATTGTAATCATGGCCTGTTTCCCATCTACTGCACTGCTCTCGTTCCAACCATCCGGATACCAGATTTTAAAGCTATTTGGCTTAACCCAGTATTGAGCCCCCAGGGAGCCATCCTGAAAATGTCCCCTCACAAGGCCAATATCGGGATTACCTGTCGTACATGTAAATGTAATTCTGCCATGTTCCAGAGACACATTCCACCCTTCTGGCAAATCATAAACAAGCGTGGACTGCCTCCAGTCATCACCGTCAAACTCCAATGTAATACTATAGGTCCCATCCCCGTTTTCCTTCATTTTATGTACCGGCGCCTGGCTTTGAAATTTAGATGCAAAGGGTGGAACGGCTCCTTCCTCCACGGCTCCATTAACCTGTTTAAAAAATTGTTCCAATGCTCCTCTTGTCAATACCGCAAGCATAGGATCTTTCAGGTTCTCGATTAGGACTTCCATCTGGCTACGGAAATCATCTAACCCATTCCAATTTCCTGACGTAATGGCCCAGGTAGCTGCCTGCCCCAAAATATAATGTCCCTGGCTGATTTTCCCATTTCCCGAAATGCCTCCTTCAAAATTACCTGATGATGAGAGGGCGTACCATAAAATTTCCGCATCCTCTCTTGTCAGCCCAAGGGGCAGGTTGTCACCATCCGCATCAAGGTCATATGTTACAATCGTCCCCGGAGTGCCCGAACGCATGGACTTATTCGGTTCCAGGCAGTATCCAGGTGCTGAATGGCCGCCTTCTACATTGGTAATCCCATATGGCCAAAGGCCAACCCGATTATGGTTTTTTCCATAAAAGGGAAAACTTGCTCCCTCTTTTAAAAGATTCTGGGAGCCATAATAGGCAAACGTACTTCCTCTGTTTTCTCCCTCCGATGCATCTGCTGAAATAATACCAAATCCAACATTAAAAAAAGACTGAACCGCAAGTAACACCGCTAAAAACAGCGAGCCACCACGCTTCAGCCTTTTGAAAAAGCTATCGTGTCGTATCATATTTTTCCTCATTTCCAAAAAACCGGCACAGACTAACATTGCTGTGCCGGCTTGACTTAGGCTATTTAATTCATATCAGGATTATACAACTGCGCTTTGCAGTTTGGACAAGGGTGGCAAACCTCCCTTAATCCGAATACATTTCTGTAATCGCAGAACGGACATTTGAGTTCCACTACATCCAGATAAAAACACGCATCCGTTCTCGTTGAAGATACATCAATGCTCTTTGCCTGACCATCTATATATACGGCATTCCACATGTGCACGTAATCCTCCCGAAGCGCGCACTTAAGCCCTACTGCATTAGCCAAAAGTTTATAGGCCCTGGCAAACCCAACACACTTGCCAGTCCCATTCACCAGAATGCTGTAGACCTCATCATCTGCCTGTGTATATTTTCCCCGGTTGTAGGTCGCACGTAATGTAATCTCATCATAAATCCTGGTCGCCTTTTCATAATCACTGGCGCCATAGTCAAAACCAGTCAGAAACCTGCACACCTCCTCATAAACTACCTGGTTCTTTTCTGACAGCTCCGATGCAGGGATAATTCCCCTGACCGCAGCCAATACCCGTGTGTCATTCACCCACGCATAGTCCGTATCTTCATCAAAGATATATACCTGCCATTCTGGATCGTAATAATAAGGCCGGTTATCATACGGGGTTCGGACATAGCCGCCAAGCGACTGCTGTTCAGTCACCCAACTGCCGTCTGCTGCCACCAGGTATCCGTCTGGTGTAGTAGTATTTACAGCCATAATTCCATTCTGATTCAGATAATACGATGTTCCATTCTCTGTTATCCATTCCGCCCTCGCATAATTTCCATCATCTTTCTGGTATTGACAGCCGGCTGAAGTATTCTTCCATGTTCCTGCATACGCCGACATCGGGTTTAGGGTAACTGCCAGGAATATGAATGCCAGCTTCCAACCTGTACTTTTTCTCATTATAAGCACCTCCTTCTATCCATAGCATACAAAGTCTCTGGAATCTATGTCGAGGGCATTTCTGAATTTTTTTAAAAAGGGATTACTTCAAAGGCATTCCTTTCCTGTAAATCCAACTCTCACGAATCCAGCGCCCAATAACTCCATAAAATGGCTACAAAAGAAAAGGCATGAAGATACTCTCTCCACACCTTTCCTTCCTATACAATTTTACCAACTACTCTACCCAAGCCCCGGACGCATCTACCCGGTATCCGTCTGGCGTCTGGCGGTTCATGAATAAAGAGCCCTTGGTTCCGTCTGATGTGGGGTTAAAATAGTACCACACTCCGTCAATCAGGTTCCAGCCGGTATACATACGTCCTCTGGTCCCGTCTGAAACGGCATGGAGGTAATAGCGGTTCCCGTCTGTATCTGTAAACCATCCGGTCTGCATATATCCTTTCTCATCAAAATGGTACCACTCACTTGTCCCATTATAGGTAAGCAGCTGCCAGCAGGCAGCCGGATAGCTTCCATCTTTATTCTGATACCACCAGCCGGTACTATCCTGAATCCAGGTTCCAGCACTGTCAGAGTTTGGACTCATAGCACTTCCTATGACAGAACGGCTGGAACCGCCTCCACCACCACCGGAGGAACTTCCACCCGATGAACCGCTTGATGGCCGCTGTGTCTGATCTGTTGTTTTAAACGCTACAATGACTTTGCACTCTGCGGACTTCTGCCCATCCAAGGTAAGCACCTGAATACTGGTTTCCATTGTTCCCGCCGCCGTGGATACATAATACTTGTCCCTTGCAAGATTATCTGCATCGACCTTCTCAAGGGCTTTTATCCATGCTGCTTCCGGCAAAACTGTCACCAGACCATTACCTGATACGGATACCACTGCTTCATTCTCCGAGTTCCAGCTTACCTCCTTATTCTCCGCCTCTTCTGGCATCACAAAAGCAGTAAGCTGCTGGGCATCCGTCACCTGATAGGAAACAGACGGGTTGGCCCGGCTGCCGGTCATCACCTTCTCTATGCTGAACTTAAGTTCGCTTTTATCTAAGGCTACCGATGCTACATGTGCTATGGTCCGGTCATCGGTACGGAAGGAAAGATTCACTGCACATACCGACTGTTTTCCTCCATCTTCCGTTGTAACCGTCACATAATTGGAACGGGTACCAGACGCTTCCTTTTTTGCGTAAGGGTGCTCTTCATTTCTCTCTTCTTCTGCCCTGATTAAATCTAAAACCCACTTAGCATTCTCTTTGGCACTCACGATACCCTCTGAATCAATCCGGAGCATATCCGCATCACCTACAGACCACTTCACATTTTTGTTGTCCGCATATTCCGGAGTAATCGTTTCATAAAGACGCTTTGAAGGTGTGACGGAATAACGTTCTGTAGGATTCAAACGGTCCCCTTCTAATGTCCTGACAATCTCAAATGCCAGTTCAGACTGGTCGAGCTTGACATCTGATACCGGGACAACCGTATCGTCAGTAATCTTGAAATTCACCGTAACAAACGCACTGGAACGCTTCTGCCCGGCTTCTGTGGTTACCGTAACAGACGCATAATTGGTTCCCTCTGTTGTTATCTTTTTGGACGGATATAATTCCTGATTGGTCACACCGGCTTTTATCAGCTCCTGAATCCACTTTGCCGACTGGTTGACCGATACCTCCCCATTTTCCGTAACATGGATGATATCGGTAGATGAGCCATCCGTATCTTTCACATTCCAAATGATGTTCTTGTTTGCCGCCGTATCCGGTATCACGGTAGCCGTCAGTTTCTGCGGAACAGTAACCTTCCAACCTATCTGCGGATTCCAACGGGAACCGCTGCGTATTTGTTCTACCTCAAACGTCAGCTCCGTCTTATCCAGGATAACACCATTGGTCATTGCCCGGTATTTAGCAGACAGGGTAATGTTTCCTTCCGGCATGGTAAAGGAGGTTTCAGCCCCATTGGTATGAATGATTTCCTCTTTGTCAAAATCATCGGTTGTCCAGAACAGGGAATCCGGCACCAATTCATAATATACAGGGGGCTCTGACTCCGTTTCATTTAAAGGACTTGTATACACCAGGACTTTGGCTCCCTTCGCTACAGCTCCCGGGTTTGCCCAGTTGATTTCTTTTGCAAAATTATTCTGGGATTCCAGCACAGAAAGTGTACCATGGTCCACAGCCGGAATTGTAATCAAATACCCCCTGACCGGATCTCCAGTCTTACTGGGAGCATAGTGATGGATATTCTCTTTTCCAATTTCCAAAACTCCCGTTTCCAGTTCCTCATAAAAATAACGGTTTGTCTGCTTTATAAAACTTCCCATCTGGTAGAGGGAAAAATCCCGCTGGTTGGAATAATATGCTCCGATGTGATGTTCCAGTCGAATTTGCGGTGTTAATTTATTTCCAAAGGGATTTAATGAGTACTTGTCCTCACTATCCGTATAGAGATAGGCGAGGTCATCTCCTAAATCAATGGTCCCACCTTCAATATATCCCACAAAGAGTCCCGCTGTCTTTAATGTCGATGAAGTAGATGCTCCAATGGTCCCTGCAAACCGGCCATTCTTAACCTGGCCGCTCTGCATCCTTCCCACCAGACCACCGATATAATCCGCTGACGTGCTGCCAACCTTACCTTCCACATATGTATTATATATTTCCGTTTCGTAGATATTGCCTGCAATTCCGCCTACATATCCTTCTGAGTAAAGGGCGCTGTAGCTATCTGTGGTATCACTGGTGCAGTCACTCATAAAGGAGGATTGGACAGAGCCGCAGATTCCTCCAGCGTAAGCTTCATTTACGCCGTCTGCATCAGTTCCCCCCAAGACTCCAGCTGTATTGGTACACTCCAAAATCACGCTGTCATATGCTTCCCCAACAATCCCACCGATAACACCTACGCCACGCACCTGTCCTCTGGAGCTGCAATTACTTATGGTGCTGTCGTTCGTCTCTCCAACCAGAAGTGCCGCCTTACTGTGAGCATTCACCTGTCCGTCCACCGTCAGATTTTCAATCACCGCTCCATGGACACTGCCGAACAGCCCGGCATAATCCTGAGTCGTATCACTGATTTTCAGGTTATACACGCGGTATCCCTGTCCGTTAAAATTCCCCTTAAATGGTTTCGGTTCGCTGTCCCCGGCTTCTGTAAAATATCCAATCGGCAGCCAGGAGGCAGTATCGCTTAAGGATATGTCCCGTGTCAAAGCAAAATAGCACCCCTCATAACCGTCCACTTCCTCATTGGCAACATGATACGCCAGGAGTTTCAAATCCTTATCCGAGTTAATCTCGTAAGGTTCTTCCTCGGTTCCCTCTCCATCAAAATGGTCACTCATTTCCATACCGCCCCAAATATTCAAGGCACCTTTGTAAAACATGGCATTGGAAGGAGTCGCATTGGAAGGAGTGACCGGAATAAGCTCATCTTTATCTGTAATGACTTCTGCTGCCCCTGCCTCTGGTTCCTTGGTTTTGATTTCCTCCGTTCCTGCCTCGTTTTCCTCTTCTTCCGCTTTTGGTTCTGTTTTGTCCTCTAAATCTGAAGTTCCTGTATCCTGGTCCGCCTTCTGGTCCGTCTGGGTGATACCTGCTTGCGCCATTTCCCCTTCTGCGCTGTCTTTTTCTTTCTCCCGCCTGGCTTCTGACGGACTGGCCATTGGAGCTGCACCGGCTTCTTCTACCGCCTCGTTAACGGCCTCCTTTGCATAAACGGTAGCGATACCGTTTGGATATGATACAGAAAGAACCGGAGTTACCCCCATTGCTGCAATCAAGGTCCATGCAGATAAAACTGCCTGCCCCCTCTTCATCTTTTTCTTCATCTTGTTCTCCTTTTTCTCAGAAAATTCCCTATGTGCAAATTTTTATTCCTGAACTACCACAAACGCCGGACGGATACCGATTTTCTTATTGGTTATATCCTCCGGTGCCACCCGGCCGTCATAGGTAACAGCATAACCCTTCGTTCCATCGCCGGCCGCAGGAGTACGCAGCCAATAGCCCGCCGTGAAGGTTCCTGCATTTATAAAATTATTCTCTTCTGCACCACCAAGCCTCCATAAGATATCCGGATACCGGAGCGCTTCTTCCAATGAAAGGCAGAATATCTGGTCCGTGACTTTAATTCCCGGGCGGCTGCGCTTTGTAAATCTCCGGGCTGAAATCTGGTAATTATTACTTTTTCCCGCATAGATAAATGGGCAGGTTGTAACTGTTTCCGCAAGCTTTTCCCTATCCTCCAATTCCTGGTTTAGCCATGCCCTTAAATCAGACGCTTCCCAGGCATTTTCCCTCCCGTCAAAAGGGCTTTCGTTTCCACCAATAATGGTGTCACAGAGAAACAGCGCTCCATTCCGGTTACTTCCGGCATCACAGTAATCCGGGTCAATACAGCGGAAGGTATAGGATTTCCCGGCAATTGACCGTTCCATCGTATCACCGGTATACCAGATTCTGCCCTGTGTATTATCTGGTTCTCCCTTCTGTATGACAAAGGCCGGGCGGACCCCGGCTTCTGTTAATGATACCCGGCTGGAAGCAATGTGTCCGTTGTATTGCACCATATAGGCCTGGTTTGTCGTGTTCTCTCTAGGCGACCTGGTCCAGTAGTAGCGCATTCCTCTTTGCGGTGTCCAGATCTTTCTGGTAATCGCTTTGTAGGCAGGGTTCTTTACTTCATCAACAGACATGCAGAAAACCCGGTCTGATATGGAATCCCCAGCCTCTGAAAGCTTTACGGGGAGCAGGTCCCCTGATACTGACAAGGTATCAGCAAACTGCTGGTTAAGCCATGTCCTGACATCCGAGTAGGTATAATCGTTATTGGAAGCCGCATAACGGACACACAGGGAGTAGGGAATGACCTCATCCGACACAAACAGATATCCACCCCGGTAATCCGTATCCAGACAGGTGAATCCCAATGTGCTGTATCCATCACCGAGGCCAGTCTCAACCTCCAGTGTATCTCCTGTCTCAAACCTCCCCTCCTCACCTCTGACTGTCTCCGCATGGGCTATAAAGCCAAATAGATAGCTGATAGCAGAACAGGTGGCAACCAAAACAAACAAGGCATGCCGCTTTTTCATCCTGATTCGCCAATTCATTCCTGCTCCTCCACCGTCACTGATAATGCAACACTTCGTTTCCTGTCATCCTCTCCTGGCTCAAAGTTCACTTTCTGCCCCTCCTTCAGCCGTTTAAAACCATCTCCCTGGATTTCGGAATAATGGACAAAATAATCAATGTTGTCCTCATCTGTAATAAATCCAAACCCCTTCCGTACATCAAACCATTTCACGATTCCTTTCAGCATATTAAAACTCCTTTCATATTTGTGCAAATAAAAAAGACAGCATCTGGTACTGTCTCAGGTACAAAATTCCTATTTTCTTTTAATAATTCTTGTGATAATCCCCTCTGCCACTTCCCGCTCATCGTTAATTCTGGTTACCAAAAAGCCAACCTCATCTCCCTGCCCCGGAAGGCTGGCTGTATTACAGGAATGTGCCACCGCATTGACCCTGCAGTCCAGTTGGATAAAATAGGTGCCCTTAAATACATCTGTTATTTTTCCTACATATTTTCCCTGGCGGCGCAGGCGCATTAAATTTTCCTTGTTGACATTGGTCTTTGCCTCTTTGGCACTTACCTCTACCTTCAGATTCTCAATCGAATCTCCGGATATCTTCTTCATCATCACGCTGACAACATCCCCGATGGAGAATTTTTCATTGGCATCTGCCATCCATTCCCAGGACATATCCCTCGCTTTTAAGGAGCATTCCACGCCAAAGACCTCTAACCGGACCGCTTTCTGTGCCACGGCAATAACTCGCGCTTCCACAACACGGCCAGGCACAATCATAGGGGGCCCCTCCTGTTGTCCCAGGTAAAACTGCTGGCGTTTACGAAGCATCGCCTCTTTTCTGGATGCAACCACGCTTCTTGACTTTTCCTCCATCTCCCGGATTATAAAATCCAGTTCTGCGCCCAGCATGTTGTTAGCAAGACGGGTCTGACGGTTTAACGTATTGGAATTTTCTCTTCCGTCTCCCTCCAAGTTAATCATCATTTCTTCCATGGGGATTAATACACGGTAATCTTTATAGTAGACGACTGCTACTACCCATCCGCCATCCAGGCGCTCGATACCACTTAATCCTCCAGACAGGATTTTCTTTGTGCGGTAGGCATTCACCATTTCATGCCAGGTTATATCCCCGCTCTCCTGCCTTGCCGCTGCTCCGGAAGCATCTACGGTAAGGATTCCCATTTGATGGACATGTCCACGCTTTTCCCTCCCCTGCACCTCCTCTGCCAGACGACCTTCACTGTCTTCCCTCATGCATATACCACCTTTCTTGTTTTTTTGAGTCAGAAAAAGCAGCCGGCGAACCAGCTGCTTTCTCTATCCAGATTTTCAAATCCGATGATACCATTATAAAAGATTGAAAATCGCAAGTCAATTCATGTCAGGACGCAAATCAGTCTCTTTTTGGTCCTTTTTCGGTGACATCAATCAGAAACTTATCAATGCAGTTTAGAAAGGTCTTGGACAGTTCCTGATATAAATCCTCCTATCCCTCCAACATCAGATGGACAATATTTACTTTTCTTGTAATCATCCGCATTTATATGCAGCATTCTATCATCCCTTCCTCCTTGTTATCATTCCCAGTTACTCCCTTATCCTCCGTTTTTTGTCTGTGCAACTATGGGGAACGTCACAAATTGCGGCGTTTTTCTTTTGCAAAAGTCCGTCAAATCAGAGGTTCCCGGTGTTGTAGGTAGTGAGAAGAAAGTTTCGGTACAACTAACTAGTATTTTTCTGGAACCCGAATATTAGCTACATTACGAAACTTATATTTTTCTACCAAGTGTTTCTTCATACGACTCAAATAGTAACGGTAACAATCGGCTATGCCATCCGCAAAGGAGTCTGCATTCCCTTCCCTTAACTGCTGAAACGCAAGAATGACTTGCTTATTAAGATATAAAATTGTATGTTTCTTGGATGGATAATAAGCAAACTGGTACCCCCATTTAAGAAGATGATTGGTTTCAGATAATATAACATATAAAGGTTTTAACGTAGTATGTTTCATTATAAATTCCAAAATATCCGTTAAATAAATAGAGCCAGGAGAAGTAAATCTGTTTGCTAACTCATCCAGTTCTACTTTCGTAAATTGTGGAGCTGCAACTAAAGCTGCTGGACGAATAATCAATACCATTAGTTGTAAGGCATGGAGGTAACGCAAAGATTTTTCTACATATCCGGAATTAAGAGCCAGCTGATGAAGTTTCGTATCATCCGGTTTTATAACAATAGTGCCTTTACCATTTAATGTCTTTACGAAACCTCTTTGTTCGAGTTCTGACAATGCTTTTCTAACTGTCCATAAAGAGACACCATACTGGCTGGCCAGCTGTTTTTCATATGGAAGATACATTCCGACAGAATATTCTCCAAGGCCAATTTTTAGATTCAACTCATCAACAATTTTTGAGTAATAGTAATCCTGACCACGCATAGGATTCCACGAATATGATATATCAGTTTGTTCAAGACATATAGGGGTGGTATCTGACAAATATTTTAATGTACTTTCAATAGAGTCTGCAAGCTTTTGATACACGTTTGATAGTTGTTCATGCTTTACTAATGGATCCTTGCCTTTCAATATATCTATGATGACTCCTGTTACAGATGTTGAACCCTGTAAAAAGTGTTCAGAGAAATAAGGGCATTCTTCTGTGAAAAATGTAAGTTTATTGTAAAAATCAAATGTTGAATAGAGTTCACTAAACAACTCATTACCGCCGATTTTTAATATATCCGCCCCAAAATGTGAAGGAGGGCGCCATCCTCCAGCAGAAATCCCTAAACGTGACTCTCTCATGGCTTGTTTATAATGAGGCAGAATTTCCAATTCGCAGTTATGTGAGACAAAAACCAGAAGTGGAGGCATTATCAGTGCAAAAGTCTGGTATACCTGTAAAATGAATTCCTTTTGTTTTAAAATGTCGTAAACAGTATTTGATGAATTAGATGTACCTTTTCCCGAAACAACAATTGGGGCAAGACGAGGCTGGATATCAATCAACCCCTCCTTCCGTAATGCGTCAAAGACACGATTAACCGTATATCTGCTTACATGGAATTGCTCGCACAACATCCTTGAAGAGGGCAAGGAATTTCCAGGAAGTATATAGCCCTCCAAAATACGCTGCTTAATTTCGTTATATACAAATGAAAATTTTGTTTCTTGTGGTTTCATAACTCTTCCCCCTATCTGTCTGAATTATATCATGATGAACCTATTTTGTCAGCATTAAAAGCACATACCTATATGCATACCTTACCAACATGACTATTGCCCGCATGTAGAGATAAAATATATAATAAAACCGGAAAATTATTAGGAGAGTGTTTAAGAACCGTGGAAAGACAAAAAATTTTAATTGTGGACGATTCAGAAATGAATCTCGCTCTTTTGGTGGATATCCTGGAAGAGCAATATGATGTGGCAGAAGCTGCTAATGGTGTAGAAGCAATTTCTATCCTTTAAAAGCAAAGAACAGATTTCTCCCTTCTTCTGGACAGGGAAGCCGTGACACGCTGGGATTAAAGGGAGATGAAATCCCCATAGCTGCCCAGGTGGTTGCGCTGGCCGATGTATACGATGCCTTCTTTTTTTACCCTCCCGCCTCTCTCTTGCCTGATATTCCCTGCTCCTTCCCTTAATATTTCCTTTTTTATTGACGTTTTTCAACAGTTCCACTTTGTCCAAAAGTCGGGGCGTGAAACAAGGGACGGGAGATTTCATAGACGCTGTAAAAGGGATAATATGAAAAAAGCGGAGGAACTATATCTTTGACAGAATTGAAGAAATCTCCATTCAGACAGCTTCTCTCTTTCGCGGACAAGCTTGTATGAAAGAAATTGCTTCCGCACCACCGCTGCAAAACGACAGTGAAATGGTCAAGGAGCTTGCCAGCTACATGAAGGAATGCTATGAGCCTTATAAAATAGTATTGTTTACACAAGGCGGTATGGGATCAGAGGTGCAGTGCACTTTACGCATCAAATGCCATAAACTGGCTGCGAAACCATAGCCAATAACTTTTTCTTTGTTTACTGAATATACTAATAAAAAAGGGTATTCATATGCGTACAAAACGATATACCGTTGTCATTGCGGGACTAATACCGGAAATCGTCACTCAGAACATCTTGGTTAAGATTTGGGGAAAGGCCGCCAAAAAAGTATACGCGAGTACAGGCATATATGTAAATGCATGGTTAAGCGAATCTTATTTCCTTTGTGGGGATAAACGAGGACCTGATTTGGATGGTTTGACAGCTAACTTTATAATTATATGGAATCCAGTCGAAGTGGAAAGTTATGAAAAATTCCATGAAGCGTTCACACAGGTTGTAAACGGTGTAAGGGACATATTGGGCAACCCATATGTGTGGATTACGATAGATGACATAGAGTTCTACTATTTTGTAAAATGCTGAAAGCTAGGAGCCGCCTTTGGGCGGCTTTCCTATTCCCCAAAGCGCTGACTCATTAAGTTGTCTGCCGATTCAGACAGGCGTACTGTTTGTGTTGCACGTAAAAATGAGCGTGTAAAGCTAGGTTTTAGAGGCACAAAGATAATTCTTCTTAGTGTTTGTCTAGTCTTTATTATGGTCCTGACTCCCCCTATTGCTATTAAGCTGCTTAAGGGACAAGTATCAGATACCCTTGAAATAAATGTAGCAGTATACATAAAGATAATTACTATTAAAGGAAAAGGGAATACCTCTGCCTCTGCATGCTGTATTCCCTTACTCTCTGTCTCCTTAAAGACTCATAGTTGCTGGTCCTCCTGTCGTTAACTGCGAATTAAGAAGGAAATTCAGTCTTATTTTTGCTCGTTTTCAGTCCCCTCAATAGAAAACTGTTCAATACAGGATACAAAGGTCTTAGAAAGTTCCTGATATAAGTCCTCTGAAAATATTCCTTTGATTCTGGACCTGCTTAACACCATGGGACGGTACATCAAAAACAGTTCCTCTCTTGCCCCCTTGTCTCCCTGCTTAGCCTTCATTAACAGTTCTTTAAAATTCATTCCGTATTTTCCATCCTTTCCTCATTTTTTTCTTCGCATAGTTGAAAACAGAGCCGGCCTTTTTATAGTCCATGCCCAAATGCCTGCCGATCTCTTGATATGTCAGCTGTCTAAAAACCTTCATAAACACTACAAGAATTTCCATATCTGTCAGAGCATCAAGCGCCGTTTCTCCTGACTCACCAATCTGGCTTTCCATATACTGACGAACTTCATCCGGTATCAGTGGAATCTGCTCCGTTTCTTCCCATAAAAATGGCTTACTGTCCGTTATATCACACAACGGTTCTGGAAGCAGCTTCTCTAACGGGCTTTCATGATTGCTTATTTTTATTTCACGGCGTATGTAATCTCTCTTGGCACGTTTTAAAGCTGCTAATACATACCCCGTAAAACGGTATCTGATATTATCTTTCTTTTTCACTTTCATAGTCCCTCCTAATGTAGAATTAACTCTTTTCAGAAAGACTATGGTGGGCCACGGACCTTTGTCCTATATATTCCCCTGCTCATGAGGGTGTATACTGTTATTTTGAATAGAGTAGAGAAATAACAGCGAGTGTTATTTCCCTCTCATTGAACCGTACGTACGGGTCTCGTATACGGCTCTACAACCTATATTCCAACATTTCTTAGATAATAGTTTAAAGGATTGAGCAGTCCTGCTCCGTCCTTTATTCTTGTTTCCAGTACTTCCGGACTGATTATATAATTAACAACATTCATTCCGCTTCGTCTATACCAACCGAGCCTTGAGTTTGCTACCTTATATATGGCTTCATGGTCAAATCCACACTTGTATTTATGGTTTAAATAGCACAGATTTTTGTATATTCTCTTAGACACTTTCCATTGTTTTAGAACTATCACCCTCGTCTTGTGCCTTAGCCATGCTCCAAACTCTTCCATAAATTGTTTCATCATTCCGATTCTGAAATAATTAATCCACCCTCTCGCTATTTCATTCACTCGTTTAATTGTTTCAGCCAGCGGTCGTGCAATAGCTTTATTTCTTTTAAGGTATTCACTTAGCTTCTGTTTCAGTTTCTTTTTCTTTTCTGTTGTGGGTTTTACTTTCCATTCCCCTCCATGTTTGAGAAAAGTGAAGCCAAGATACTTACTTCTTGTTGGTCTGACTACTTTCGTTTTTGTAACATTAACTTTTAGGAACAGCTTTCTTTCTATCCATTCTGTTATGGATTTCATTACTCTGTTGGCTGCTTTTTCACTTTTAGTGAATACCATTGTGTCATCTGCGTACCTCGTAAACCGAAGTCCCCTTTGTTCCAGTTCCTTATCTAATTTATCAAGATATACGTTTGACAGCACTACAGACAGGGGACCACCTTGTGGCACTCCACTTATTGTTGCTTTTTCCAGCCCTTTTTCCATTGCTCCTGCTTTCAGATATTTCCGAATCAGGTGCAATGTGGTACTGTCATTCACTTGCTCTCTAAGAATTTGAATTAATTTGTCATGATTTACTTTATCAAAGAATTGCTCTATATCTATGTCTATCACCCATTCATATCCCTCGTTCAGATACTCCAGTGCTTGTTTTATGGCATCATGACAACTTCTTCCAGGTCTGAAACCATAGCTAAACTCACTGAATATTTCTTCATAAATATCTATAATTGGCTGAGCAATTGCTTGTTGTATTACTCTGTCTAAAACCGTTGGAATCCCCAATGGCCTCATTTTTCCATTATCTTTCGGAATATAAACTCTTCGTACTGGTTTGGGCATATAGGTTCGGTTTCTGATTGATTGAACAATTTCGTCTTTGTTTCCTTTGATGTATGCACCAAGTTCCCAGACTTTCATTCCGTCAACTCCACCTGCCCCTTTATTCGCTGCTACTTTCTTATAAGCTCTGTTTAGATTTTCCTTTGATGTAATCACATCTATTAATTCCATTGTTGTTACTCCTCTTATTATCACAAAATTTATGCACATCACCCCTCTCGATCCAGACAGTATTCCTCGGTTACGTTCCTACTTTTCCAGTCCATCTGATTTCTGGCTAATGCATCATTCTTTTAATAACGATTCGTACTATAAATCGTTTCAGTCCTTCGGCTTTTACCCCTACTATGACTTCATCTGACTCCCTCCCCAAACCTTTTTCGACCATATCTTACGATATGTGGGTAGGGTCTCCCAAGGTAAGACACTAATCTTTCATTCCACAACCTCTTGATTTACAACTTCGGTTTACGTTTACCATTTGGGCTTCGGCTTGGTTTGCAGCCTTCCCCACCTAATCGCCTTATCAAGTTTCTGTTCGTAGGCTCAAGAACTTTGCTACACCACTTCCTCCATCTATATCATTACTGATACCGACTTGTGATTCGCTACACTTGGCGGTAAAAACCCGTGGCTGGACTTTCACCAGCAAGATTAGTGCCATGCTTGGCACACAAACAAAAGAGGAACAGCTTTGTACTGTTCCCCTTAAAAAGAATTGTTGATATTGGCTTTTTGCTATATCGCATTCTTTAAGTCTTTGGCTCTTTGCTACTCTTCCTTTCTCTAAGTTATATACCTTTATACTTAGGGATAATAGTTTATGTTTAATTTCCGGTTCTATATTAACTTAATAAAATAGTGTCCATCATCCATAAAGAGGTAATGTACTTGAAGAGTCCAGACCATCAGCTAATTTATTGTTTTTTGATACACTGCCTTTTCTACAACACACGTAAGGAATACCGACAATTCTTAATTAATAGCATAGGCAAAGCCTACAAATCAATCCATAGAGGGATAGCAGTTGGTTTTGTCTCTCAAAGCCTTTCATAACGCCTCCAAAAACAGATTACCAGCCTGCTCTTTGGTAAGCCAATTTTAGATAATCATCATAACTTTTTAACTGCACACGGTCTCATAATTCGCTCAGGCTTAATAAATTATCCTAATAGTCATCTGATCACATTTTTTAGTCAGTATACTATAGGATTTTCAACGAGGCCCTATCTGTTCAAATTCTCAAAGGAAATGAGACTCAAAGGAACTCCAGTACTCTATTATAATTCTCATCCTCCCTAAGAACAGAATAGTTTCCACACAACAAAGCACCTGACTACCAGCAGCTAGAATCTTATCCTATCTAAAGTTACATTAGGCCATGACTGATAGGATGATCGCGGCTCTTGCAATGGGTAAACCGCCTCCACATTTAAGTCCGCATTTTCCGAGAATTGAATAGAACATTGTTAGTTCCACCACTTTCTGGACTGGCTTCTGATTTTTCGCTTTGAGAAGATGATACCCAGAAGCTAACCTTCTCCTACATCAGGGTACCCAAGTGAACACATAGCTTACAGTAACTTTAACAGTTCTGTATGGATAAATCCATTTGTTCCCACCACACTGCTCCCCTTTTTCGGTTCAAGCGGTTCTCCTGTAAAATCAGTTACCTTGCCTCCTGCTTCCTGAATCATAAGCATGCCGGCTGCATAGTCCCAGGGATTTAGGTAAATCTCGAAATAGCCTCCCTGTCTGCCGCAGGCGGTATATGCCAGTTCCAGAGCGGCAGAGCCAATCCTGCGGACATCCTGGCACTGACCAAACACCCTGCGGAACCGGGCAAAATTTTCATCGGCCACTTCTCTTTTTGCTGTTCCCAGCCCAATCATTGTGTCGGATAGTTTTTCTGCATTTGATACATGTATGGGCTGCCCATTTAGAAAGCTGCCCTTTCCCTTAATTGCAGAAAACACTTCATCGCGGAAGGGATCGTATATAATTCCCATAATAATATCCCCCTGGCAGCAAAGGGCTAAAGATACAACGCTGTGCTGATAGTCGTGCATAAGGTTTGTCGTCCCGTCAACAGGGTCTAAAATCCAAAAGCTATCCGCTTTTATTTCCTGCAATCCGGTTTCTTCTCCAAGGAATTGAATATCCGGCGCAAGGGCAAACAGTTCCTTTTTTAAGAAATTCTGTACGGCAATATCTACCTGCGTTACATAATCTGCAAGACCTTTCTCTTTTACATGAGCGGCCATTTCACGGTTTTTAATTAGCCCTTGCGTTTTTGTTACTAAACTGATAATTTTCTGAATATCCATATGCGTTTCCTCCATAGGCACCAAATACCTGGTTGCAAAATAGAGATTTGCAAACCATGCTTATTAATTTAAAGGGTTAAGAAGATACGGTTTGAAAGAACTCACCAAACACGAATTGACAAAGCTTAACATTACACCTTGAGAACCAGCCGAACTAGACCAATTATTAGCAAATGAATTGGATAAAAGGCATAAAATAACCAACGGGGAACCTTCAGGTTTGTATAGGTACGGGGGAAGATAAACAAAGCGGCAAAGGCCATTGCAAAAGTCCAATCCATTGTAAGACCACCCAAGGTGAGATTCCGAAAATCACCGGAATGGACGAGAAGCGCTGGCGGAACCGTAAACAGCAGATAGAACATGGCCCCTACTACCGGATTGTTGCGGCAGAGATAGAACACCAGCATCAAAAAAATCCCGGTGCTGGAGTAATCGAAGTTCCACCATGAAATAACGAAAAAGGATAGTGAGAACAGCCACCATTTGCGTTCTTTCCATCCATACATCGCCAAAAGGCTTAGAAACAAAGTGAAGAAAATATTCCAGTTAGTAAACTGCGCCCAAAAGTCATACGGATGAAAAGCAAGGATATAACAGGGTTGTGAAATCAGTGCAAAAATTCCCAAACGGAATAAATATTTCTTGATATCGTGGGTATATAGCAGTCCTACTGTCATGCAATAACAGAAAATTGGAAACGCCAGCCGTCCGATCCAACGCAGCACCCTTACCTCCGGGAAAAAAACGCTACCAATGTGGTCGATGAGCATTGAAACGATAGCGATTAGTTTGAGAAAATCAGTATCCAGATTTGTTTGCAGTCGGGCCTGATTATCTGAAAACGTGGGTGGGTTAAGCAAAAGTTCCTTCACCCGCATTAAGTTTTGTGTTATCTTCATATGGTTTCTCCATCTTTTTCTCCGGTTTCTATAAATCCAAAAGAGGCATACAGCGATTTGGCAACCGTGTTCTCTGGCTCATATGACAGCCAACAGGAATCGGCTTTACCACAGGGAAATGTTCTGATAAATCTTAACGCAAGTTCTACAGCCTTTTTCCCATATCCTCTGTTTTGATAGCTCTTATCTATCATCAATCTCCACAGGTTATAATTTCCATCTGCTATAGCAGGTGCATCCTTCCAATAATCATCTTTGCCATAACCAATCATCACAAAGCCGACCGGATGTTTATCTTCATAAATTCCAAACGGAAAAGCATACCCGTTGGCTGTAATAGTGGTATACGCTTCAATAATGCTGATATCATTGCCAGCAACAAAAGATTTCTGACTATCTGAGACTTTTAACTTTAGAATATCCCAGACATTTTCGCCATTTATCTTTTCCAAATGAATCATTCCATTCACCTCTGAAAATCCCGATTTGTTAAATTGTTATAAGCCAACTTTTTTGAAAAATACTCATTGATGCAATGCCAATTTATATAGGTTGTTTACTTGAAATAAGGCCGGATCTTAATCTTGCCATAAAACTGCATTCCAAAATTTCTTAACCTCCATCTCTGCGCCCCTGTCAAACTGATTCGTCATTTCTTACTTTTCGATTGAAATAAACGGAGGAAAGGTATCGGAGCTATCGTTACGCCGCATAGTTTTTGAGTCCACATCAAAACACTTGCCGTTGTATTCATAGTGTAGCTTGTTAGCTTTAACATAAAAACAATGTTCCGATTGAAATGCAACAGGCTTAAAATGCCCTTCTTGTATCGGCTGATCCCGATACAAGACCTGATCTTCCGATAACTTCAGCACATCATTTTCAAGATGCACATCATAAATCCCACTTACGATAGCCTCTGCTGCCACATTTTTCCCTGATGCTGAAATGAAACGAAAACAGCCAGTCAAACTATTGGTGCTTTTTCGCTCCGCTAGTTCAAATCGGAACAGGGATACACCGCTGAAATCTTTTCGCAATTTTTCCCGTTCTCCATCCTTTCCCATGAGCCATATCTTCTCATTAGATACAATAAACATATCCAACTGAAATCCGCTCTGAGAATATTTTAGATTAGAGAAAGATATTTGATCTGAGTAAACGCCCTGTAACGCACCATTTTCAAGTTCGTAAACTAATTCCTTTGTAAACAGCGTTTTGCCATCCACATTCGCTTCAATGAAGTTGATGATTTCTTTCATTAGCACTCGCCCATCCTTTCAATTTAAAATACACCTTTTTATGCCAAGAACGCATAAAAGCAACTTACAATTTTCAAGCCACACAACTTCTTATTTTCTTTCCCGCTCAGCTACACGGCAGCTTTTCTAAATCCCTACCAACCTCTATGAGATGCCACTCCAGATCTATGTTGTGTTACTCACCAACAAACCTGAAGTTAGCAAGTGCGCATTATACCAATGAGGTGGCTATATATTCATTTTATAGATCCATTTTTGCAGAAACTTCTTCCATAGTCATTCCAGAAGCAAGGAACCGCTTTACTACCATCTGCATATCCTCTCCAACCTCTATGAGATGCCCATCCCGATCGCTGTTGTGTTACTTACCGGCAAACCTGAATTGATTTATACGACAAATCCCTCGACAAACTGGAATTTGTACATTATATTAGTGCGATATTCTATCATCAATTCGTCCAAATACATAGTTTATCCAATCCAATTAACTTATCCAATCCAGCCAATCCATGAAGTCTGACTTCACCAATTTCTAATACTTTTAGATTTGCTAAAGACTCTAAGAACTTTAAACTATGTATATCCACTTCACAGGACATTAAACGTATCGTTTCTAAGTTGGGCAAATATGCAAAGTCATCTGCTTCTAACATTCCCATATCAATGGAATCTTCTGCATCTGCCAAACCTTCATAGTCTTCTTGTTCTGCCCAATAGGTTTTAACACTTTCCTCAAACAATTCCATGGCTATAGTGTCTACCGTAGGTGCATCTGCCTGCAATTCTTCTTCCTCTTCTAAAATCTCCTTTTTCAGATATAAAACTATATCCGAGCCCCAATTATGTATTTCTGCAAATTCATTCAAACTTTGGAATCGTCCGGTATCTGCGATACAAGCACTCCGCCACTCATCTCCAGCATTGCTAAATTTAAATTGCATAGGCAATTTTTCCTTTCCAAAAGCTAATTCGTAATCATGTGATGTGGACACATACAAATATTTGATGGACGCAAGCGTTGCCTCTGTAATAGGCTCATCTGCTTCAATTTCCAAATAATTTCTAATACATTTTTCAAACCATTTTGATTTAAAATAAACATTATTATTCATACTTTTCCTCCCTGCTTAGTTCACGAGATTCAAATTTATTTTTCCACTGTAAATTAACTATTCAGAAGTTTTGTCAAATCCTCAATAGATACGTCCATCTTAACAGACTTCTTCCATAGTCATTCCAGAAGCAAGGAACCGCTTTACTACCATCCGCATATCCTCTCCAACCTCTATGAGATGCCCATCCAGATCTCTATTGTGTTACTTACCGGCAAATTTAAATTGATGAAAGAGGGTCTATATTGAAATCCAGTATCGTTGAATAATTCCACTTTCACTAAGTCCTACTGTATCAGGGATTTCTTTTTCCAACACGCCCCCATTTTTTACAATCGTTTTTTGTGATGCTTCATTCTTTTTATCGCATGTTAGTAAAACTTTGCTTTCTCCAAACTCACGACAGATAGGTAAAATCAATCTTAACATTTCGGACGCATAGCCTTTCTGCCGTTCCGATGGACGAACACTATATCCGATATTACCTCCAAAATTAAAGAGGAAGTCGGATAATGGGTGTCGAAAATCAATCATGCCAACAACATAGTTATCTTTTTTTCGTATAGCCAAAAACACTTCTGATGGAACATATCTGTCCTTGTATTTTGCTTTTAATCTTGCTTCAAAATCAATCCATTCCTCAAATGATTGTACATTTTCAAGACCAGCACAACCGTCAAAACTATCTCCATTTTGTGACATTTCTTCTTTATATGACATAACTTGGTCTGCATATTGTTTAGACGGTCTGACTAACAATATTTTACACATCGCACTTCTCCCCCCAAAATCCCGATTGTTTATTCCCTTACCATATATTAGTTGTTTAGAAGTTTTGTCAAATCCTCAATGGATACGTCCATTTTTGCAGATACCTCTTCCATAGTCATTCCAGAAGCAAGGAACCGCTTTATTACCATTTTCATATCCTCACCAACCTCTATGAGATGCCAATCCAGATCGTAGAACCGAATCACACGTTGCCCCCAGCTATGTTCGATAACTTCTCCCAGATACTCAATCTCCGGGTATTCTTTCAGCTTATTTAGGAAGCCATCAAAATCCTGCTCCTCAAAAACCACTTCTGCATTATTGGATTTCTTCAATACCTTTTCTTTTGGTATACTTACCAGCCAGTCAAAATCCTGCTGTAATGCCAGACCGCAGGTAAAAGCGATATTCTTTCCGTAATCCTGATAGACCTCTAGCCCGAACAGTTCCTCATAAAACTTTCTTGCGGCGCTGATGTCCGCTACTGATATAACTGTACATACATACTTCATATAAATGTTCCTTTCAAGCCTCTTTTGCTGTTCTTTAGTTCTGATAAAGCCTTTTGCATAACACACACAACTAAATGAAATTATACTGCTTCCTTCTTTTTATAGCCATACTGACCAATCTCCATAGTCAAATGTACCGCTGCCGTGATGTAATTTACCATCTTCCCGTAACTGCCTAAACGCATTTCTCATTCTGATTAAAATCTCCGGCTGAATATCCAAACTATGATGCGCAGGAAAAACCTTTTTGACCGGAAGCTCCGAAATCTTTTCAAGAGAAGCAAGGTATGCGTCCGGGTCTGTTGACGGATAATAGGCAAATAAAGTGTCCTTGTAAACCAGGTCTCCGGTAAACAGATAACCTCTGTCTGATTCCCAGAAACACATATGCCCCGGAGCATGGCCCGGGGTATGCAATACCTGTATATTCCGTCCACCTAATTCAATGTTCTCTCCATCCTCCAATACCTTAGTTGGCGTCCCCTGGAAAAACTCATAAGTGCCTGTATCGTAACCGTCTGGTAAATCGCAGCGGTCTGCCACCATCTCTCTGATTGTTTCTATTGTCAGCGGAAACTCACCATTCAGCCAGCTCAATTCTTCCGCATGGGCATAAAAGTCCGGAAAATACTTATGGCCGCCAATATGATCCCAATGAATATGGGTGGCAACGGCCGTAACAGGCTTATTTGTCAGCTTCACTACTTCATCATAAATATTGCAGATTCCCAGACCCGTATCAATCAATAAGCTGCGGCTGGAGCCATTTAACAGATAGCAATGCGTCTCCTCCCAATGCCGGTATTCGCTGATAATATATGTACCTTCATCAATCTGATCAATCGTGAACCATTTATCCATTTGCAAGCATACCTCCATAATTAATATCTGATTCCCTTTGCAGAACAGCACTTATTTTTCTGCCAAAGGGCGTTTATACTTTCACTCATCTATATTATTGACTCTTTTTCCGTCTCTTCCTCTACAGGGCGCCACGCCTCTCCAAATTTTATATCCCTGAATAGCGCGGCAAGACCTGTAATCTGCTTGAGACGCAAAATTTCATCTCTATCCATTCCCAAATGCTTTGAGATCCAGGCGTCTGATCGCCCAAACTCATGAAGTTCCTTTACGATGTTGATCATCAGATCCACATCGATTGCGGTTTTGTTTTTCCATGGCTCTTAATCTCTTTCATTATAATTTTACGGTTTTATTATAACTATTTACCTGACATATTGGCAATAGTCGTATTGGTAAGGTATGCAACTAGGTTGGTACATTTTGATACTGACAGAACTAGTTTGCCATGGTATAATTCAGGCAGAGAGAAGGCTAGTTATGAAACCACAATAAACAAAATTTACTTTTGTATATAACGAAATTAAGCAGTGTAGAATGCATTTTACAGGTATATCAGACTTTTGCTCTAATATTGCCTTCACTTATGGTTTTTGCTTTGCAGGGATGTGATGTGGAGATAATGTATGAACTTTCCTTTAAATTCTTTCTTATATTTTACGGAATAGGGGATAGCTGCTTGTCAAAATCATAGTGTTACTTTATGATTGTAAGATTCAGCTTTTAGTTCTGCACTTTTTTAAACTGTTTCATCAACAGTTGTGTTGAATAGTAATAGCTGTCCATTGTTTCATACTTTCTATACTCGCACTCCAACGCTACCAAAAGCATTAAATACATATCATACCACAAGGCTCTCCTCTGCTGATATTCTGTTAGATTTCTGATTCCATAGCCTTTTTGAAAATAGGTATTATCAGAATACGTGCGGAATCCCACTTCCATGAGGGGATCACCCCAAAGGCTTCGTTCCCAATCTATAATACCTGTTACTTTTCCAGACTGAACAAAAATATTTCCGTCCCAACAATCCCAATGAACCAGCTTCGGCTCCGTCACTTCATCAAAAATAATCTTATCTCTGTCAAGGCAGCGCCACATCTGGTCGATTGATATTTTCAAATCAACGTTTCCTTGTCGTGCGTCATTCACCCCGGCCTCCAACATCTTACGAAAAATCGGATACCATTCTTTTCCCTGAAATGCAGACTGTCCGGGATATCCAAACACAGGGCAGGGTATATCATTTATTCTTTTATTTATTTTTCCCGCTTCAATATAGATGTGGTTAATCTGTGCTAACGGAAGGCTGTCTTTTACAGCATTAAGGCTTTTTCCCTCTAATTTTTCCATAAAGAAATAAGGTGAATCGCAAATGGTGCAACTGTTATCATAACCCATGACTTTAGGTACAGGTATCCCGCCATGACGAATAGCCAGTTCCATTGCCTGCACTTCACTGAACATGATATTTTTTTCATAAGTCATAACGCGCATTTCTTTTGAGGGCGCAATTTTTAATATTACCTGTTCCCCGTTACTCAAATGAATTTCATAGGCCATATTAAAATACCCTTCTGTTAGTTCGTGAAAACTCACCATTCTAAGCGGTGTAAAGTATTTTTCCAACATTTTTGATATAGTTTCCTTGTTCTGCTTGTTTTTTGTCAGGCTCTCCATTTTTTATTGCCCCTTTCTCTCAATTTTATAGTTATATACGGCCAATCCAGCAATCAGCCATTCCGCAAAGGCTAACAGCCACCATACAATATCAAGGCTATTCGACCACCATGCTGCCAGTAAAAGCGGCAGACGAATAATAAAAATACTTTCCAACGACAAAAGCAGGACTTTTTTTCCATATCCCAGTGCCAGAAAGTAAGCCTGAATTACAGGCATTATGCCGCCAATTACCAAAGAACAGCATATAATCTGTAATGCAGATTTTCCCATTGCGATAATTTCAGCATTTGCAGAAAATAATTTTATAACGTCTCCTGCGCCCCAATAGATACATACTGCAATAATGCAGCCATATACAAATCCAGAAAATATAGCATAGGACACAGTCCTTTTTACCCGCTCAAAACGCTGGCGTCCCCAATCAAAACCAAGCATAGGTTGGATACCCTGCATAATTCCAAAGAACGGTGTAGAAAGAAACGACTGTATTCTTGATATCAATGTATATGTACTGATTGCTTGCGTACCGCCTATTTGTCCTAATATTTGGTTTCCAACGATACCAGCCAAACTACTTCCGAGGCTATTAAGAAAAGCAGGCAGACCAATATACAATATTTCTTTACACGCCTGCCCACTCCACTTTATGTCTCCCAGTGTCACCCGACAGGGGGTTTTTTTGCGGACAAAAAAGTAGTAGATGCTGATTCCAGCAGAAAAAAGCTGTGCAATTAAGGTTGCTATTGCGGCACCTGAAATATCCATTTGAAAGCCATATATAAACAGTGGGTCTAAAAGCAGGTTAATAATTACCGGGCAGCACCATTGTATAGTAGAATAAAAGACATCTCCCTCTGCCCGCATAATACCAGAAAAACCGGTGCTGATGATAGTGCCTATCAGCATAATCTGCCCATATTCTACGGCATATGGATAAATTTCAGAGGTACAGCCCAATAACTGCAACAACGGTTTCAAAAAAACAAGTCCTGTAATTGTAATTGTCAGGGAACACAGAGCCCAAAGCCACATCATACAGCCCACTACCTTTTTCCCGCCAGCCGGATTCCGCTCGCCCAACCTGCGGGATATAGTAGAAGCGCTACCCGTTCCCAAAGTAGAACTGATACCATTCACTAAGAGTAGAACTGGCGAAAAAACCCCAATAGCGCCGCTTGCTACACTTCCTATTCCTTTTGATACATAAAACGTATCTGTAATGGTATAGATATTGTAAATCATAATGGAAAATGTCGTCTGTGTACATAGCTCCAGCATGAGTTTTCCGATTGAATCCTGTTCCAATCTATTCTTAACTTGTTCCTTTGCCATAATAGAGATTCCTCTTTGTAAAAGTATTAGAGTGCAGTCTTTCATCAGGTCACATCTATACATTTTACATATAAGGGCAATTATATTCTATTCATTAATTTGTGGAATTTTCTATACTCATTTTACTATAGTTTTTTCGATATTCAGTAGGTGAACACCCAAACTTTTCTTTGATGCCTTGATAAATGGGGACAGCATTTTGATAGCCTACCACTTGTGCAATTTTTTCCACCGAATAATCAGAGCTGCTTAAAAGAACAGCCGCCTTTTCCAGCCTGCTTTCTCTGACTAAATCCTGAAAATTCATCCTGCAATTTTCTTTAATAACTCGGCTCAAATAACTTTGACTAAAAGAAAAAACATGAGCCAATTCTTCCAATGTGACATTTTCACTGTGATTGTAAATATATTGAAGAATTGCACCGGCCTGCAAGGAACTGTGGGGCAGGCGATACCTGCAGCACCTGTATTCTTTGGGTCCCCTTTCAAGAAAAATCATTAGAAGTTGCAGACAACTTTTTATTGCGGCCTCATAGCAACTTTGTTTCAAGTAGTATTCTGTCATTATCTTTTCTATGAGAAGCTTCCCGCCACCCATACAATGACAATACTGTAAATAGTTATAATACTCTCTCTGTGGAGATTTTGCGCTCACGAAAAAATCAAACAGGGGACTATGATGATTCATTTTCTGAATAAAATCATAGGAAATCCATTCCATAGGAACAATAATTTTAATCAAAACAGACTGTTCATCTTCCTGCTGTAAAGCATGAATAACGCTCTGATTCAACATGAATAAATCGCCTTCCTGTAATACAATACAGGTTTCAAGGTTTTCTATGAATTGTTTGCAGTGTCCCTTGTATACATAAAGAATTTCTACAAAATCGTGCTTGTGAAAATATACGGGTGTTCTCTTGATATGGATTTTTGCCGAAAACTGGTTTTGCACTCTTATTAGAATCCACTTATTTATTTCCGCCTGTAAAGCGTTTGGAAATTGATAGGTGCCATCTTTCAATGACTTCTGTAAATCATCGTCCAATTCATATTCGTCCTGCATAATCACATTCAATTCACGATCCAGCCGTTCTGTTTCCAGCTTTTTTGATAAAGCCAATATGTCATTAAAATTTTTCGTATTTTCCATATGGCATCACTCCCTCGCCAGCAAGAGTATCTAGCAAATTCTATCGGTTATTTATCAATCTGACTTTATTAATAACCAAAAGTACTACTTTTCTGCCAATCATAGCATAACGAATTATAAAGTGCAATATAAGCACATGCTCTATGCCATTCCAATACTTCCATTTATCGCCTTCTTCCTTCCACTGATCAGGCACCCCCATAGTATTTAAAATCTGCCTGTTTTCGTTTTGAGACATAACCGATATACTCCATTGCTTATTGAATTTGCTTTCTGCACATCAGTATATGTCGTAAAATTCCTCAGCGTCTCTTATAACGTTTACCTGGGTATAATGGGGAGTTGCATTATATAGCCAGTATTCAGATGCCTGGTCTGCATTAGGATCAATTATTGCAGCGACACTTCCCAGTAACTGAGGTATATACTGTTTATAACTCTGCGTTACTTGAGACGCCGGACTATGTTCGCCTGGTTGGCTCCCTTTCACATATCTGATTCCTCCATTTCCAACCGCCTCACCATTAAGATGTAGCGTACTTCGATTTTTAGCCATCTTTCCCTCCGCCTTTAATTTTTAAGCATTTTTCCTTATATGCCTTTTTCGTAATATTTTACCATCCTTCTACTTTTAAATAATCTTTTATGTCATCAACATCCAAAGGGATCAATCCTTCTCCTCCTCTCCATAAGGAAATCACAAGCATTCCATCTTGTAGAAAGAATGAATTTCTAAAAAGGAGTGGACCAAGTGACTCTTCAATTGGAGCGTAGCCATTTTGAATCAATTCCTCTTGTGTATAGGAACATTTATTAAGTTCTTCTAATAGTTCAGATGATGAATATTCACTTAAATCTGCCACCCATCTCCATGGTTCCAGATCATCCAGCGTCTTTATAATATCAGGATTCTCCTGAAGAAATTCCACAAAATCTTCATTGACTTCCAGTAAATCATCAAGCTGAACACGCTGACCGGTCATCATGTCTATTGTAACATAATCATTGATAAAATCCTCACGAACGCTCTGATATATAAATGAGTTCCCGACCGAAAGATATTTACCCACATGACAGGTAATTTTCAAATTAACCGTGTTTGGTGTTAGAACCTTTCCTCTAATCCAGGAAGTCATCGCTTCTTTAATGTTCTAATTATATTTTCAAGGGGCAATTTATCTTCTTGCATATCCCTGACTTGAACAACCTGAAATGAAAACTCATCACGCCACGGCAAATCCTTGAATTCTGATGTATCAACTAAAGATATGCTGTAAGAATATTCTGTATCCGCATTTCCTTTATCTATGTTAACGGCTTCCTTGTTAATTTGCAACAAATCCCCCGTCACCACGCCGTTTTCTTCATCTATATTAACAGCTTCCATAACTGGTTGACTATCATTCATTTGCTCTGTATCTGGGGTAGCGCAACATTCCGTAAGCAAAAGTAAAAGCATAAACATTATTATTACTTTATGGAAAAGAGTTAATTGCTTCATTATATGTTTTCTCCCTATTATAGTTATTGGAGGCATCATTCCAGCCATTTGGAGCTCTGCCTACATCAGCCCCATTTACTAAGACTCTTCCATTTGGTACACTAAATGTCTTTTTTCCATCCCTAATGTCAGATAAGATAACTCTTCCATAGTCATTCCAGAAGCAAGGAACCGCTTTACTACCATCTGCATATCCTCTCCAACCTCTATGAAATGCTCGTCCAAGTCATAGAACCGGATCACACGCGGTCCCCAGCTATGCTCAATGACTTCTCCCAAATATTCGATGTTCGAGTATGCTTTCAGCTTATTCAGG
Source organism: Hungatella sp. (assembly GCF_046966825.1). Classification (NCBI taxonomy): domain Bacteria; kingdom Bacillati; phylum Bacillota; class Clostridia; order Lachnospirales; family Lachnospiraceae; genus Hungatella; species Hungatella sp. The sequence continues at coordinate 110,261 of NZ_JBKVCZ010000002.1, forward strand.
AAGCTTAAGCATACCATTGATGAGCAGGCAATTTTTTAATTTGAGATAATTGATTTTCTATGGAATGGTAAATGAATGATTAAGAAGTTCCTAAGGCGATATACTCCTCTTTCTAAGATTTATCAGTTCAAAAACATTATTCATAATCTCCTTATCCCGTACTTCTAACATCAGCCATTTCTGTCCGTTACCAGTTTTTGCATCTCTGAATACTTTCTGCACATAGTCAGAAAATAACGGCATTAATAATTCTGCCTCCGTAAGTTCACGGCTTCCTATCACCACAAGAGCGATAAAATAACCCTGCATTGGGTAACAGGTACAAAGAGATTTCCCGCTTTTCTTGTATTTAATATTCCAGCCTGGCTGCATGGAACAGCGGCTGTAATCCATATAAGGCTCAATCCGGTAAGCGGACCGGATGCGGCTGTCAAACTCTGCCCATAACGGATTGTCAATATACTCCGCTATTTGCTTCAGAGATGGAGCATCGCCGTTTGTATAAAGCATATTCCAATCCATCCCAATATCCCTCCTACCCTTTTTCCAACGGTATGGGCTTGATCCAAATTTCCATACAGGCCATATCTTTTAAGTCACGATAATACTTTTCTGCTGAGAATGGCTCCGTTGTTAAGCTGTGATGCGGCAGCCATGTACCGAAAAGGTATTTCCCCCCCTGATTCAAGGCAACCGTTACCAAATCCTCAAAATTTTCTGCTTCAATCCTGCAAACGATGTATTCTCCCGCCGGGAGTTCTCTCTTTACAAAGTCTCCCTGCTGATTATGCGGGATATCTCGAACAAGACCGCCCGCAAAATACGTGAAAAGGCCCTGTGCCGTATTTTCCGTATGGGACATTCCCATTTCCACATTTGTATCAATGTCTGCTGCGATTAACGTCTTCTCCATATGGTAGCGTTTCCAGAGCTGTCCCGGCACATCTACACCTGTGCTTTCACCAGCCGGAATCTGTTCGGAAATACGGACTTTTGTTTCAAAGCCAAGGTAAAGTTCCGGTTCCGTCAACGTTTTTCTCTGGATTTCCAAGACGATATTTCCTACCACCAGCGGAACCCCTTCATCTACTAAGACGTAATTCATGGAAACTTCCGGCTTGTCGAATGTGTTGAGCATTGGTAAATCTCTCCTGTACTCTTCGGGTGTGACTCCATACGTTTCCTTGAAGGCCCGCGTAAAATTTGCATGGCTTGTAAAGCCATAGTCCAGGGCAACGTCAAGTATTCTCTGTTCGGTATTACCCAGATTTTCAATCACCTTTGCCAGGCGGCGGAGCTTCACATATTCCTGAACCGGTTTACTTACCAGCCGCTTGAACAAACGCTGAAAATAGAAAGGGGACAGGCCGGCTATATTTGCCAGTTCCTCCGTATAAATTTCTTCTGTTAAGTGTTCCTCGATAAATGTTAAGGATTGTTCGATTGCTTCCCATGCGTACATTGTTGTACCTCCTGTATTTGATGTTCACATTATATCATCTTATTTTTTACCGGGCTTATCACACAATGCGCTTTTTTTCAGGAAATCGCTAGGGTACTGCGGCATTTTTTTTCAATTACTTTAGATAATAATTGACAATGCGGGCCATAAGTGGTATATTCTATATGACTATATTAAATATTTAGTCATAAGGAGGTGATAAAAGTGCCACGCTTTACTGAAAAGGAAAAAGCATTTATTAGTGATAAACTACTGGCCGAAGGCGAAAAACTTTTTTCCCTGCATGGATTAAAGAAAGTGACTGTTGATGATTTAGCTGTTGCCGCCAATATTTCCAAAGGCTCCTTTTATGCGTTTTATCCCAGCAAGGAACACCTGTATATCGAAATCAACTTTCAATTACAGCAGAAACTTTTTGAAAATATTGAAACAGTGGTGAAGAAGAAGCATTATCCTACGCAAAAGGCTTTAACCAAAGACGTCATTATGATGAGTCTTACCGGAATCATTACTTCTCCCATCCTGTCGCAGATTGATTTATCCATAATGGATTATCTGCAGCGAAAGTTGTCCCCTGATATTTTCAGTAACCATATGTACAATGATATCCGCATATTGGAAATGTTGCAGCAAATGGGAGTACAGTTTACCGTTCCTCATACTGTATTGATTAAATCTCTATATTCTGTGTTGACCTGCCTGGAGCAGTTCAGGGAAGATGAAGAATTAGAACAGATACAAACACTTTTAGTTGATGGTATCGTGGAACAGGTTGTTAAGAAATAGCAGCACTTGTTTGGTTATTTGGCTGACAGGTAGCCAAACATTTTTTTAATCTTCATATGACTATATTTTATTAATCGTCATATATTCAAAAAAGGAGGAAGTAAAAATGATTGAAGTCAACAAGTTATGTTTCAGCTACACAAACAAACCTTTTGTCGAAAATGTGAGTTTTCACGTAGGACGGGGGGAAATCTTCGGTTTTCTGGGGCCCTCAGGCGCCGGTAAATCAACCATACAGAAAGTCCTGACCGGTCTTAACACAAGATATAAAGGGAGTGTCAAAGTAGCTGGAACGGAAATCCGCGAAAGGACTAACAGATTTTACGAGCGTATCGGCGTTGATTTTGAGTTTTCCACCTGTTATGAGAAATTCACCGCACGCGAAAATCTGAACTACTTTGGTTCCCTGTATGACCGGCCGCTCCGTTCCACTGAAGAACTTTTAAGAATGGTGGGGCTGGAAAATGACGGTGATAAAAAGGTATCCGATTTTTCAAAAGGTATGCGTTCCAGGCTGAACTTTATAAAAGCCCTGGTCCACAATCCGGATATTCTTTTTCTTGATGAACCCACCAGCGGCCTTGATCCTACCAACAGCAGGCTCATGAAAGATATTATCCTTGCCGAGAAAAAACGCGGGAAGACGATTATTATTACCACACACAATATGTTTGACGCAACTGAACTGTGCGATCAGGTTGCTTTTATCGTATCAGGAAAGGTCAGCGCCCTGGATACCCCACATAATCTTATCATGTCAAGAGGCGCTGCTAAAATCCGGTACTCTTATTTTGAAAATGGAGAAAAGACGGGTGAATGCATGCTTACACAAACTGCGGATGATAAACAGCTAAATGAACTAATCCGAAGCAATAATCTTCGCTCTGTCCACAGCAGTGAGCCGACATTAAATGATATTTTCGTGGATATAACAGGGAGGACGCTGCAATGAAATTAAGAAGATTAGTCTGCGGCGATATCCACTTCCAATGGAAATATGGCTTTTACTTTATTTATTTTGTTTTGACGGTGATTTATGTCTTCGGCATTACAGCTTTACCGGATAACTGGAAACACAATGCAGTCGCAATTATGATTTATTCCGATCCGGCGGCCATGGGGCTGTTCTTCATGGGAGCGATTGTTTTACTTGAAAAAAGTCAAAAGGTACTCCATGCGATTGCCATATCGCCGGCAAAAGTATCCGAGTACATCCTTGCCAAGGTATTTTCACTGATGTTTATATCCTGTGTAGTCGCATTGATACTGGGAATTGCGGCAGGAAATAGGAACCTATCAGGTATCATAATCGGGACAGCATTAACATCATCGATTTTTACTATGCTCGGTATCATGGCTGCCACGAAGATTGCGAACCTGAATCAATTTTTAATTGTAATTATGCCCATTGAGATTTTATGCTTTGTTCCCCCCATTGCAGGATTATTTACAGACCTGCCGAAAATTTTACGGTTCTTTCCATTTATGGCCTGCATGAATTTAATAACAGGGTACAGCCAGAACCCGTTTCTGGATTTGGTTCTGGTTCTTGCGGCAAATTTTGTGTTATATCCGGCAGCACATAAGATGGTATCAAAAATGTGGCGGAGTATTGGAGGTGTGAAGATATGAAAAAAGTATTTAACAGCATAGGGCAGGTATTCCAACAGATAAAAAAGGATCCCATGATGCTTGCAGCTTGTTTCACCCCGTTTCTGGTTGGCGCCCTTATTAAATTTGGAATCCCATTGATAGAAAAAGCTTCAAAATTTTCTTTACAGCCCTATTATCCGATGTTTGACTTATTCCTTTCTATCATGGCACCAGTGCTTCTTTGTTTTGCTTTTGCCATGATTACCTTAGAAGAAATTGATGATAAAGTTTCCAGGTATTTTTCAATAACTCCGCTTGGAAAATCAGGATATATTTTTTCAAGGCTTGGAATACCTGCAATTCTGTCAACGGTTGTTACATTTATTGTGATGGTAATCTTTTCATTGGAAAGATGGTCCGTCATCATGGTTTTAGGCTTGTCCGTTTTAGGGGCGGTCCAGGCTATTATGGTAGCTCTGATGATCATTACCCTTTCCGCTAATAAACTGGAGGGAATGGCAGTTACAAAACTGGCTGCACTTACATTACTAGGAATACCAGCCCCATTCTTGATTGATAGTTACTGCCAGTATGCTGTTGGCTTCCTTCCATCATTCTGGGCAGCTAAAGCTGTGCAGAATGAGGCGGTTCTTTATTTTCTCATGGCTTTGGCGGCAGCTTTAATCTGGTATTATTTCCTTACAAAACGTCTGTTTCAGAAGCTGGCAGGATAATGAACTTCTCCATTCTGCATAGAACGGGGCAGATGATTTAATACAACTGAAAGGAGGTGAAGTAGGTTATGGAGCAATACTGGTGGATTATCATTGCCGCGGTTTTGATTGTCGTTGGCTTACTAAAAATGGTTATTATGAAAAAATACAATGATAAAAAGAATCCCAAAAAGCGTCCACATAATGATGGAGATTAGTCAGCTGTACATGGGCCACAGCACCCGGTCTTGTTGCGGGTGCTGTGGCCATGTATGCGATAGGACGCTGTTTATGTGGGAAAAGTACAATCTTGCCGCTTGATTTCCGTGCCCGAAAAGCCCTATTATATAACGTCTTTTCGCTTCTGCCGTGACAGTCTGGGCTGACTTGGCATTTACAGCAAATAATCTGTACTTGACATTACATAATCGTCTGATTCCCCGCCTGTTCTATCAGGTCGATTGAAATGGTAAATGTATTAAAATCGCTAAGATGCTGTGACAGAGATTTTGGATGATGCTGATGGGATTTCAATGATGAAAGAAGTGTGTCCATTACTGCTTTCAGCCTTTATCTGTCCACCATGCAGTACAATAATATTTTTTGCAATGGCAAGTCCGAGGCCGGAGCCTCCAGTTTCGCTTAATCTCGCATTGCTTAAACGGCAGAATTTATCAAAAATCACATTGAGCTTATCCTCCGGAATTTCCCCGTCATTTTCAAATTGAATCACAGTCCATTCTGAAAGCTCTCTGGCTGATACTTTGATAACGCTGTTTTCCTCACTATAAGAGATGGCATTTTTCAGGATATTATTAAATACTCTGGCCAGCTTATCCGAATCTCCATATACAGATATATCCTCATCTACATGATTCTCTATAATTTTTCCACATGCATTTAACTGCGGATACAATTCATCTGAAATCTGTGCAATCATATAGTAAAGATCAACCTTTGTCTTTTGGAGCGGAAGAGATTCTGAGTGACTGCGGGTAATCTCGAAAAATTCATTAACCAGAGTCCTGAGCCGGTTCGCCTTTTCCCATGCAGTGTGGATATATTTTGCTTTCTCCTCATCGGGCATATCCGGTGTTTCATCCAAAAGGCTGAGATATCCGATTACAGAAGTAAGTGGGGTCTTGATATCATGAGCCAGATATACCACAAGATCATTCTTCTGCTGCTCTGCCCTCTTGGCCTTATCCGCCCGTTCTGCAAGCGTCCGCTTTACATCAGACAGTTTGTGCTCCACACTCTCCAACTCCGGAGACAGGGAAATGGCTGCCCTTTCTTCCATAAGCTTGTCAATCCCTGTTACTACCTCATCAAAATATCTTTTATATGTATCCAACAGCATATGGAACAACAAAAAAACAAATATGATTATGACCAACGCAAGAATAAACTGCATATTAGCAGTCACCATCTGGAAATATATCAGATCAGCTTCATTCTCACTGATTGAAAGAATGCGTGCAATCCACTCAACAATCGCATCTGCCAGGTGTCCGCGTGTCAGCAGCCGCAGTGCAAAGACTGCAGCAACTGCCCCCACTGTAATCCATAATCCCCGGATAAACGTAATACGGCCGAGCTTTGAATAGTTGTACTCTGCTTTTTTAAATTTCACCAATTTTATATCCAACCCCCCATACCGTTTTTATATATCTGGGATTTTCCCCGGTATCCTTCATCTTCTCACGAAGATGGCGGATGTGTACAGTAATCGTATTGTTACTCTTGGTATAGTATTCTTCCTGCCAGATTTCATGAAATAATTCTTCGGCACTGACGACACTGCATCTTCGCTCTAAAAGAATCCTTAGTATGGAAAATTCTGTAGGAGTCAATGACAGCGTCTCTCCATTAAGCCGGCATTCATATGTCTTAATGTTCATCGTCAATCCGGCATATTTAAAGATTTCATCCGCTGCCGGAACCGCCGACCCCACATTGTATTTCTTGTAACGGCGAAGCTGGGCCTTTACCCTTGCCACAAGCTCAAGAGGCAGAAACGGTTTTGTAATATAATCATCTGCACCAAGCGTAAGCCCGGTAATTTTATCCGTCTCTCCATCCTTTGCAGTAAGCATGATTACCGGATATGTGTACTCCTTACTTCGTATGGACTGACATATCGAAAGCCCGCTGATATCCGGAAGCATGATATCCAATATAGCCAGGTCAAAGTCTGTACTCCCAATACAGACAAGTGCTTCCTCCCCTGAATAAAACTTATATACATCCATATTTTCATTTTGGAGATATACTTCAATCAGATCCGCAATTTCTTTCTCATCATCAACAACAAGTATTTTTTCAAGCAAAGCATGACACTCCTTTCAGTTTAAATTATATATATTATACCGAATTTGTGGCACCAATGTGTTTATATATATTGGATAAATGATTAATTATTTCCTAAGATACACATAAATACCATTTTAAATTCAATGCAGAAGAAAAGGCGGCTATCCCCTCCACTTTTCCTCTCCCACCTTGCAATTCCCCCTCATTTGGTATATGATTAGTCTCAGACTATCAGATACAGGGAGGACTGTTTATGTACAGTTTTAACAACGATTACAGTGAAGGCGCTCATCCAAAGATCCTGGAAGCGATGATGAACTGCAACTTAGCACAGAACGGCGGATACGGACTCGATATTCACTGCGAAAATGCGCGCCGCTTAATAAAAGAAGAGATTGGACGAAACGATGCGGATGTCCATTTTATCACCGGCGGAACCCAGACGAACTTAATTACCATCGCCGCCGCGCTTCGCCCGTGGCAGGCTGTTATCGCCACAGACAAGGGCCATATCAATGTCCACGAAACAGGAGCCATCGAGGCTACCGGCCATAAAGTTCTGGCCATGCCGTCTAAGGATGGCAAATTAACCCCGGCAGACGTTTTAAAGGCGCTGGATACGCATACCGATGAGCACATGGTTCAGCCTAAGATGGTCTATATCTCCAACTCCACGGAGATCGGAACCCAGTATTCAAAAGCCGATTTAGAGGCCCTGCACCATATCTGCCGCCAGAATGATCTCTATCTTTTCCTGGATGGAGCCCGCATGGGAGCGGCACTCACAAGCCCGGTCAATGACCTGACCCTTCGTGATATTGCAGAGCTGGTAGATGTATTTTACATAGGCGGCACCAAGGCCGGCGCACTGTTCGGCGAGGCGCTCATCATCTGCAGAGACGAATTAAAGCCGGATTACCGCTTCATGATCAAACAGCGCGGCGCCATGATGGCAAAAGGATGGCTTCTGGGAATCCAGTTCGAAGAACTGTTCCAGAACCATTTATTCTACGATATGGCGGCACATTCCAACGATATGGCGGCCATCTTAAGAAAAGGGATTGAACAGTGCGGTTACTCCTTTATCTCGGAATCCATGACAAACCAGCTGTTCCCCCTCCTTCCGGATGCGGTCATCGAAGCCTTAAGCGCGGATTTTCTCTTTTCCATTCAGGAACGCGGCACCAACGGATCCAGTGCGATCCGTCTCGTCACTTCCTGGGCCACGAGAGAAGACGCCTGTCACGCCTTCGTCGCAGCCCTTCAAAACTGCAAAATCAAATAATTACATATAAGGACACTACGGATTGCAGTAATAGTGTCCTTTACCCGTAAAAAAGGATTGATATGATATGAAACGGCGTATTTTCGTCATCCTAAAATGGGCTCTGCTCCTCTATCTGCTTTACCTGGCGGCAGGCGCCCTGCTTCCCTTCGTACATACAAAGAAAACGGGAGAAGAATTTAAAAATAACTTTGAACCAGCCTCTTTTTATTCGGAAACAGAAAGCGTTGACAGGGCCCGCGTCGTAGAGACCAGCATGGATGCCCTGGAAAGCCGCGTTTTAATGATCCATCAGGCGGAGAAACGCATCGTGCTCTCCACCTTCGATATCCGGGACGGCTCCAGCTGCCGGGATATCTTCTCTTCCCTGCTGGAGGCCGCGGACCGTGGCGTAAAGGTTCAGATTCTCGTGGACGGATTGTACGGAACTCTTCATATGCAGGGAAACCCGATCTTCTACGCGGCAGGGACCAATCCGAACATTGAGATAAAATTTTATAATATTCCCAACCCGCTGAAGCCGTGGACCATCAACGGGCGCATGCATGACAAATATCTGCTCATTGACGATAAGCTCCTGCTGCTGGGCGGCCGCAACACCTTTGATTACTTCCTTGGAGAGTATAACCTGCGCAATTTAAGCTATGACCGTGACGTGATGATCTATAACACGAAGCATGGTCAGGAGGAGGCATGGTCCTCCAGCGTTCTTTCGGAAGCATACGAATATTTCGAAGCGATGTGGCAGTCCGGGTACTGCAAAACCGTGTTTAACGCCCCCTCTGCGTCCATGAAGAAGAAACTGCCTGCTGCAAGGGCGGAGCTGGCCGAGTATTACCAAACCCTGAAAGAAGCCATGCCGGAGCTGGTTCTGGCCGGTCACGACTACGGACCGGAGACCGTGGCAATCAACAAGGCCACCCTGATCTCCAATCCCACCCACATTCTTGCCAAGGAGCCCTGGGTCTGGTACCAGGTCCAGTACCTGATGGCACACGCGGAGAAACAGGCTTATATCCACACTCCATACGCTGTCTTCAGCAAAGACATGTATGAAGGAATGAAGGAAATCACCGATTCCGTACCGGAGGTCACCATGCTTTTAAACGCGACTTCCGTAGGCGACAATTTTATGGCCTCCTCCGATTACACGAGAAACCGCGGAAAAATACTGGATACAGGAGTTTCACTCCGTGAATACTTCGGAGATCACTCTTCCCACGGGAAATCGATCCTGGTGGACGACCGCCTCTCTATCGTAGGGTCCTATAACCTGGATATGAGAAGCACCTATGTGGATACGGAGACCATGCTGGTCATCGACGGAGAAGCGTTCAACCGGCAGCTGAAGGCCTGCATCGACGATCTGGAGGCCGATTCCCTGGTGGTTCAGGCAGACGGCACCTATGTCCCGGACCCGGACGTTCCGGTGATTCCGGTCCCTGCGAAAAAGAAATGGATCTTTGCCGTTACCTCCCGTCTCTTCCAGCTGTTCCGTTACTTAATATAAGAATATAAAAAGACGAAGAAAAAAGGATCAGAATCCGGGGCTCTCATGCCTTCGATTCTAATCCTTTTTTCGCCTTCCAATATTTTGGAACCAGTTATTTATCCAGCGCCTTCAGAGCCGCCTGAATCTGGTTATCTTCCTTCACATCCACCGTAATCTGATTCTTAAACTCTTCTTTCAGCTCCACTTCCACGTCCGGTTCGATTCCCTTTCCGTGTAAATCGAAGCCTGACGGTGTATAGTAGTGAGCCGTAGTCATCTTGATGGCAGTTCCATTGTCCAGAGGAATCAGATTCTGTACGATCCCCTTGCCAAATGTCTTTGTTCCCACAACTGTCGCCCTGCCGTAATCCTTCATGGCTCCCGTAAATACCTCGGAAGCGCTGGCAGACTCTCCATTGACCAGAACAGCCATCGGAATATCGAGAGAATGACCGTCGGAGGCGTATTCCTGCCCTCCCTTGCCATTCTTATCGGCCATATACACAAGCAGCGTCGCTTCCGGGTTGGTACGCACCAGATCCTTATCACCCTCGATCATTAAATCATCCGGAAGGATATAATCCAGCATACCCACCACAGCATCCAAAACGCCGCCCGGGTTGTTCCTTAAATCAACCAGAAGCTTCTTCATGCCCTGTTTCTCCAGATCATCGACCGCAGCCTTAAACTGACCGGCTGTCACTACATCGAACTGGCTTACCGCAATATACCCCACATGGTCTTCCAGCATCTGGTATTCCACTGTCTGTACCGTGACATTGCGGCGTTCCATCTTCAAATCGACGTATTCGCCCTCATCCTGCCGGAAGACAGTGAGAGCCACCTCAGAGCCGTCTTTTCCCTTGATATAATCCTTTACCAGAATATCCATATCCATTCCGGTAACTTCCATGTCGCCTACCTTATAGAGAACATCGCCCGGCCTCATGCCTGCTTCCGCCGCCGGAGTATCCTTAAATACCTTGATCACAGTAATAATTCCGGTGCTTCTGTTCTGGCTGATCATGACACCGATTCCATGATACTCGCCCTCCGTATCCTCGCTTAACTTCTGGTACTCCTCAGCGGTGTAATACGTCGTATACGGATCGTTTAAACCGTACATCATGCCCTTGTAGATCCAGTCTTCCACCTTCGTGGTATCTTCATCGAAGAGATAATATTTATCTATAATCTGTTGAAGCGTAGTGATCTTCTTCGTAATCCGGTTTAAATCCAGCGAACCGTCCTGGTTTTCCGCCTGGTTTGATTCGGCCGCCTGCTGTGGCCCGTCGATAGCGGTTCTCCCAATCAGAAATATTCCGAGGGACATGCCCACGATGATCAATCCTGCAAATGCTGTCAGAAGTGCGCCGACCAGGGCGCCTTTCCAAAATTTATTTTTGTTTTCCAATGTTATTCTCCTTGTCTTTCGGGTTATGGACTTACATAGTTTATGGGATTAACGTAACTTCCATTCACCCGGATGCCAAAATGAAGGTGGGGGCCGGTAGAATAACCTGTTGAGCCCACCTTAGCAATTACCTGCCCCTGTGTCACCTCCTGCCCTGCAGAAACGAGAAGTTCCGAACAGTGCATGTAAACGGTGGAGACACCTCCTCCATGATTGATCATGATATAGTTGCCGGCAGAATAACTGTATGTAGATATGGTTACGGTACCTGAAGCCGCCGCCAGAATGCTGCTGCCCGTGGATGCGCCGATATCGATGCCCTGATGGCTGGACGACGCGCCTTCCGTCGGAGATTCCCGGTCTCCAAACGAGGAGGTGATCCTGCTGCTGGCCGGACATGGCCATATGAAGTTAATATTCCCAATACTAACGGTATTATACTTCTTCCCTGCCTCTAATGCGGCCTTCTTCGCTTCCTCTTCTTTTCGTTTAAGTTCAGCCTCAATAGCCTTAATTTTGTCTTCCTGCGCAGCGATGTCTTTTTCCAAATCCGAGAGACTTCCCTCGCTGGCTGCAATCTTACTGTTATAGGATTTCAGTTCCGCTGTCTTTTCATTCATCAGACGCTCGGCGTCCTTCTGCTTTTCTTCCGTATTAGTCTTAAGCGCTACCAGCTCCTCGTGTTCTGCCTTTAGGTCTGCCTCTCTGGCAGCCACCTCTTCACTGGCCGCTTCATACTGATCCAGCATTTTTCTATCATATGCCGCAATCTGACTGATATATTCCGCACGATTAAAAAGCTGGGTGAGATCGGCCGACTTAAACAACAAGTCTAAATAACTGGTCTCACCCTTTTCATACATATATTGGATTCTAAGCTTCATGCTTTCATACTGACGTCTCTCATCTTCCTTCGAGGCGGCCAGCTCTGCCTCCGCCTCCTCGATCTCCGCTTCCTTCGCCGCAACGCGGGAATTAAGGGCGGTTACCTGCTTGTTTAAGGAATTCAGTTCCGCATCCAATTGATTTACATAAGATGCGGTGTCAGATTTCAACACTTCCAGTTTTTCAATCGTCTTCTCTATTTCTTTCTTTTCGTTTTCCAGATTTGACTTGCTCTCTCTGGCCGCATCTACATCAGTCTTTGTACCATAGGAAGGAAATATACAGGATACGGTAAGGACTGCGGTCATGACGGCCGCCTCTATCCGTTTTCTGTATTTCATATGCAGTTCCCCTTATACCTTTAAATGTTTACGAATTGTAAAGAAACTTACAAAAAATCCGATTCCGACGCCCAGCGCCAGCGCGGTTCCCGCCATATACGGGAATATCTGCTCAACCGGCAGAAACTGGAACAGGCCGGACAGGATGCTGAACTTCTCCACCACATATCCCACCGCGTTCCGGTAAAGATAATAGATGGCGACGAGGGGAATCAAAGCTCCGAAGATTCCCAAAAGCACCCCTTCTACTACAAACGGCGCACGAATCATATAGTTCGTGGCTCCGATTAATTTCATAATTTCGTTCTCATGCTTCCGGAATGCAGCCGCAACCGAGATCGTATTGCTGATCAGGAAAATGGCAACCGCCAGGAGAACACCGATAATCATCACGGACAGAACGCCAATTACCTTATTAATGCTGGTAATTCCTTCCGCCGCAGTGCTGGAATAGTTCACCCTTCTGATAATGTCCTGACTCTTCAGCCAGGCAACAAATTCTTCCTGATTTTCCAGATCATTCAGGAAAATATCGTAAGAAGCAGAGTTGGCAAGCGGATTGTCGTCACGGAAGCCTTCCGCCAAATCCATCTTATCCTCTCCGAAATAATCACCTTTTATCTCTTCCCATGCTTCCTCGGCCGACTTGAACTTGATCTCTTTTACTTCCGGTCTCGCTTTCAAAGTCTCGCCGAACTGGGCAATTGTCTCATCCGTTGTACCTTCATTAAAAAATACGGTGATTCCCACCGTGCTTTCCGTATTCTTAACCACATACTGCACATTGACTACGATGGAAAAGAACAGGCAAAACAAAAAAATACACGCAGAAATCGTCGCGATCGAAGCAAGCGAAAACAGAATATTTCTGCATATATTATTTACGCCCTGTTTCAGGCAATACCAAAATGTACTAATCCTCATGTGTATATCCGCCCTTTTTCTCGTCGCTTACGATGGTTCCACGATCCATGGTGATAACCCGCCTCTTCATGCGGTCTACGATTTCATGGCTGTGGGTAACTACGATTACCGTGGTCCCTCTTTTGTTGATCTCATCTAACAGCTTCATGATCTCCATAGAGTTGTGGCCATCTAAATTGCCCGTAGGCTCGTCGGCTAAAAGTATCTCCGGGCGGTTAATCAGTGCCCTTGCAATCGCAACTCGCTGCTGTTCGCCTCCTGACAGCTGCTGCGGATAAAATTTGTATTTCGAAGAGAGCCCCACCATGGTCAGCATGGTTGGAACCGCTTCTCTGATGCTCCTTGCGGAAGCGCCGATGACACGCTGCGCAAATGCCACATTCTCATAGACATTGCGGTCCTTTAACAGCCGGAAGTCCTGGAATATCATGCCCAGCCTCCTGCGGTATTTTGGAATGTAGCGCCTGGGCATCTTCCCTAGGTTCATATCGTTAACAATAATCTTGCCGGACGTCGGTTCCACCTCTTTTAAAAGGAGCTTTAAAAGCGTAGATTTTCCAGAGCCGCTCCGGCCGATGATGAAAACGAACTCCCCGTCCTCAACTGTGATGTTGATGTTACGCAGAGCCTTGTTTCCGGTTTCGTATGTTTTATTTACATTCCACAGTTCGATCATCTTTATCCTCTGAAGTCTTTTAATTTCCTTTGTCGCGTCCCACTACCCCGCAGTGCAAACCTCGATTCCGCTTCGCTTCATACCCGATGAAGCGGGGCACGCTGTCTCGGTTTCCGGGCTTCGCCCTATGAAAAGAGCCAGCAGGAAATCCGCTTTTGTGCCAGTACAACGCTGATTTCTTACTGTCTCTTTTCGCACTGCTCATGCCTTACTAATAGTCCTGGTTCTCCATGTACTTCATGTACTTGACAACCATTAAGGCTATCTTGAACGTAATTGCATCCTCAAATACTCTCAAATCAAGCCCTGTGCTCTTCTGTAACTTATCCAGCCTGTATACAAGCGTATTTCTGTGAATATATAACTGTCTCGATGTCTCGGATACGTTTAAGCTGTTCTCGAAGAACTTGTTGATCGTGGTGAGTGTCTCTTCGTCGAACTCGTCAGGGGATTTGCCGTCGAAGATTTCTTTGATGAACATACGGCATAACGGAAGCGGAAGCTGATAGATCAGTCGTCCGATACCCAGTTTGCTGTATGCGACTACATTCTTGTTGCTGTAGAAAATCTTGCCTACATCCATCGCCATCTTGGCTTCCTTGTAGGATCTGGATACTTCTTTGATTTCTCCAACGATCGTACCGAAGGCCACATGAACCTGGGTCATGGCTTCTGTGTTCAGCATGTCCAGAATGGTGTTTGCCGTCTTCTCCAGCTCCTCATACGTCTCACCGTCCCGGACTTCCTTGACCAGAATGATGTTCTTCTCGTCTACCGCGGTAACGAAATCCTTCGTCTTGGCAGCAAATAAGTTGCGGACTGTCTCTAATGCGTTGACATCCTTCTCGTGCTGTGTCTCAATGATAAATACGACACGCTTGATGTTTGTCTCAATATGAAGCTTCTTGGCGCGGTTGTAGATATCCACCAGAAGCAGGTTGTCCAGAAGCAGATTCTTAATGAAGTTATCCTTATCAAAACGCTCCTTATAAGCAACCAGAAGACTCTGAATCTGAAAGGCGGCAAGTTTGCCAACCATATATACGTCGTCACTGCCTCCCTTGGCAAGAAGAATATATTCTAACTGGTGCTCATCAAAAACCTTGAAAAACTGGTATCCCTGAATTACCTGGCTGTCAGCCGGAGAATCCACAAATGCCAGGATAGAACTCTCATAGTCTTCTGCGTCAGGAAATGTTGTTGCCAATACCTTTCCTTCCGTATCACAAATGCATAAATCAATTCTCGTAATTCCTTTTAATCCTTCAATTGTCGTTTGAAGTATTTGATTCGAAATCATGGCACACTCTCCTTATCGTAAATTTTCCCTTATTCTATATTAAAGCAAAAACTAAAAAAAAGCAAGCGAGTATAGCACTCGCCTGCTTAAATTTTCATAAAATTTAGTTTAAGACTACCAGTTCTGTGTCCTTATCGAATACATGGATCTTTGTTAAGTCAAGAGCAAGCTTCACGGTATCGCCAGGTCTTGCTGTTGTACGAGGATTCACTCTTGCTGTAAAGTTTGCATCGTCAACATCGAAGTATAAGTAAACTTCAGCACCTAAAAGCTCGTAAACTCTGATGGTTGCATCGATAATGCTGTTCGGAGAAGATGCAAGGAAAGCTTCCTCGTCATGTAAATCTTCCGGACGGATACCTAAAACAACAGTCTTGCCAACATATCCAGCGCCCTCTAACTTCTTCGCTTTTCCTTCCGGAAGTGCGATGGTGTGTCCGCCGAATGTAAGAGTAACGTCGCTTCCGCTCTTTGCAACGGTTGCTTCGATTAAGTTCATCTGAGGAGCTCCGATAAATCCAGCAACGAACTTGTTGCCTGGCTTGTCGTATAAGTTCTGAGGAGAATCAACCTGCTGAACAACGCCGTCCTTCATAACTACGATTCTGGTACCAAGTGTCATAGCCTCTGTCTGGTCATGTGTAACGTAGATGATGGTTGCCTGCAGTCTCTGATGTAATTTGGAAATCTCAATACGCATCTGGCCTCTCAGCTTTGCATCCAGGTTGGATAACGGTTCGTCCATTAAGAAGACTTTAGGATTACGTACGATAGCACGTCCCATAGCAACTCGCTGTCTCTGTCCACCGGATAATGCCTTCGGCTTTCTGTCTAATAAATGCTCAAGGTCAAGGATTCTTGCTGCTTCATGAACCAACTTGTCGATCTCGTCCTTTGGTGTCTTTCTCAGTTTCAGACCGAATGCCATGTTATCGTAAACGGTCATATGTGGATACAGAGCGTAGTTCTGGAATACCATTGCGATATCTCTGTCCTTCGGCTCAACGTCGTTCATTAATTTGCCATCGATGTAAAGTTCACCGGAAGAAATATCTTCCAGACCAGCGATCATACGAAGGGTTGTGGACTTACCACATCCGGAAGGTCCTACGAAAATGACAAACTCTCTGTCTGCAATCTCCAAATTGAAATCCTTTACAGCTTCGAATCCGTTCGGATATTTCTTTGTGATGTTCTTCAATGATAAACTAGCCATCGCTTAATCCTCCTAATTTTGAATAAAAATATGTGTTTGTTTCTTTCCTCGGACCCCGCAGCCCCTTGTGCTGCCGTCCTTTTCATTTCCTGACCTTATCATACATGAATGGCCTTATCTTTACCATATGGCATTTAACCAAAATCCAAATCTGCCTTTTGGCTAATTTGTATATTCAATAAAAAAAATGACTGAAACGCCAAAATATAGAAAGATCCGGCTGGGCATTTCTGTCTAATATCTCTAACCTGCGGCATCTCCAGGCCGGATTTGGGCGGAAACGACAAAACAGCGCCGAATTTCTTCGCGCTGTCTTGTTAATATTTTCGTAAGATTTACTGTTTTCTGACCAGGACATTCAGCCACCGTGTGTCAGAATGACCAGAGCGGACATCCTCGGTTTCCCAGATCTTTACCACGTCAAACCGGTCGTTGTCTTTCAGCACTTCCTCCATGGCATCCTCTGTGTAATCACAGAAATACCGCTCTCCCCGGAAGCCCTCAAAGTCTCCCAGCTTAAAGGACATATAAAGAATTCCGCTGTCTTTCAAGGCCCTTGCTATCTTTTTAAGAATGGCAGACAGTTCCTTTTCCGGAACGTGAAGCAGGGAAGCGCAGGCCCAGATTCCGTCAAACACGCTGTCGAAATCCATCTCCTCAAACGTCATGTTGAGTACTTCCAGCCCTGTGTGAATCTCCGCCAGTTTACACATCTCCTCTGATGCGTCCATGGCTGTCACATCGTATCCCAGTTCGTAGAAAATCAGGCTGTCCCTTCCGGAACCGCATCCAAGGTCAAGGATCGTATCCCCTTCCTCCAGCAGATTTAAAAACTCCGTTCTTATCTCCGACATATCCTGATCCACTGTCTCTTCGAACACCTTTGCCGCATACTTATTATAATAGTCTATCGAGTCCAAAACAATCCTCCTGTTATTCCTTTCCACTCTATTTCAATATCTCTATGGTTTTCTCGGTAATCTTTACTTTTCCATCTTTTAAAAGGTGGCCTACCGCGCGTTTAAACGCGTTCTTGCTCATCTGAAACTCGCGCTTGATTACTTCCGGCGCCGCTTTATCCGTAAATGGAAGCACTCCGCCGAACTGGTCTCCGATCACTTCCAACACCCGCACCGAA
The DNA here is from genome assembly GCF_046966825.1 of Hungatella sp. Lineage (NCBI taxonomy): Bacteria > Bacillati > Bacillota > Clostridia > Lachnospirales > Lachnospiraceae > Hungatella > Hungatella sp. Next base: position 127,799 of record NZ_JBKVCZ010000002.1, read on the forward strand.
TCGTCATCCATCTGTAAGTACGCCTTCTGTCTCGGGCTTAAATCCAGCTTGCCGTCTTCCCGTACCTTGGTAACACGGGCCGAAACCGTATCTCCCTCATGGTAATCGTCAAAGAGCTCCTTCTTCGGAATCAGTCCATAGTACTTATTGTCAACTGCCACAAAGGCCCCCAGAGTCTCATTGATCTCGTAGATCGTTCCATTCACCTGATCGTCCTTCTTATAAGGCGACTCACTGCTCATGTAAGCGTAAACCCGCATGGTGGCCGCCAGCCTCTGGCTCTTATCCACATACAGTGCCACCAGAACCGATTCTCCCTGGCGTACCTTATGTGTCTGTTCCCGGAACGGCAGAAGCAAATCCTTCTCCAGTCCCATATCGAGAAACGCTCCGATCTTGGCCACTTCCTTTACCGGAAGCATCGCGGTCTCTCCCACTGAAAGCTTCGGGATTCCCGTGGTTGCAATCAGACGGTCCTCCGAGTCTTTATAAATAAATACGCTGATTTCATCGCCCGGCTTCGTTCCCTCCGGAACCTGTTTCTTCGGAAGCAGCACGGAAGCTTCTGAAGCCACGCCCTCTCCCACATATACACCGAACTCCTTGACCCTCTGTACCGTCAGGGTCTGCACTTTTCCCAGTTCTATCATCTTACATCCTCTCTCGTTTTTCCCCGCAGCCATATCACTGCATAAGCGGCTCCCTGCTCGTCACAGAGAGAAACCGTGTATCCTTCATCCGTCCGGCTGACATGCGGATAAACCACATCGCCGCAGACGGCTGCTTTCTTATATTCCACCCGGAGTTCTCCGACCTCGATTTCAGACGGCAGCACCTCCCTGGCTATCTCCACATACTGGGCATTGTTCACATGATGATTCGTATCGATGTGGTGTTTTGCGATCGTCACGCACTCCGCTTCCTCATATTCAGCGGGCACGGTGATCTTTCGCGGTGCGTACTCCATCTCCAGGCGCTTCTCGTCGCCTCGGCCGTATCCCCGGATATTCTCTTCCTTCACCTTCACAGGCCGCCCCAGCTCCGTGTCAAACAGAAACCATACGGAATTGGCTCTCACCAGGTAATTCCCGGCCGGATCACAGATAGTAAAATTACGGTATCCGTAAAAGCCCTTGAAATCATAGGGCCATGTACCGATGACCACTTCTTCTC